>PTKB01000011.1 GCA_002937555.1 Alphaproteobacteria bacterium MarineAlpha10_Bin2
CAGGCGCTCGACGGCGCCGGCGCCACGGTCATGCTGTCGGGATTTTTCCTGCTCGTGGCGGCCTTCACCAACGTCCTTACCAATAATGCCTGCGCGGTGCTGTTCACGCCCATCGGGGTCAATATTGCCGCCGGACTGGGCGTCGATCCGATGGTGTTCGTCATTGCCGTCATCCTCGCCGCCAACTGCTCGTTTGCTTCGCCCATTGGCTATGTCACCAATCTTCTCGTCATGGCCCCCGGGCGTTACCGTTTCAGCGACTTCATGCGCGCCGGAAGCCCGCTCATCCTGCTGTTGTGGATCACCTTTTCTCTCTTCGCGCCATGGTATTATGGGCTTTGGTGAGAGGCCGGGCGGGTTATAATTAGCGCCATGACCTATCCGGGGGCGGTACACCGCGACAGCGGCGGGGAAGTTAGGAATCAGAGCCTGACGGCGGACCGGCTCGACTTCCTGTTCGCGACGCGACTTCTGCCGTGTCCCTATTTGCCGCAGAAGGACGAACGCAAGATTGTCGTGGCGCTCGCCGATGACCGCGCCGGGCGCGACTATGAGCGCCTGATTCGCGCCGGATATCGCCGCAGCGGCGCCATTGCCTACCGCCCCGCCTGTCCGGCCTGCCGCGCTTGCGTTCCGGTACGCCTGCCCATCGCCGGCTTCAACCCGAGCAAATCCCTGCGCCGGGTCGCCAACGCAAATCTCGACCTCGATGTCCGCATCCTGCCCCCGACGGCGCGGGCCGAGCATTACGATCTCTTCCGCCGTTATCAGGACGGACGCCATACGGGCGGCGAAATGGCGGACATGGATTTTGCCGAATACCGTACCCTTGTCGAGGAAAGCCCGGTCACCACGCATGTCGCCGAGTTTCGTGGCTCCGGCGCCAGGCTAATGGCGGCATGCCTGTTCGACGAAATGGACGAATCGCTTTCCGCCGTCTACACGTTTTTTGACCCGTCCGAGGCCAAGCGGAGCCTCGGCAGCTATATGATCCTGTGGCTCGCCGCGCAGGGGCGGGAAGCGGGGAAAAGCGATCTCTATCTCGGCTATTGGATCGAGAAATGCGCAAAAATGGCTTACAAGACGCGCTTTCGCCCCTTGGAGATGCTTGACCGGGGCGAGTGGCGGCGCATGCTGTAGCATTGCTAAACAAGCGTTGAGGGCGATATTCTTGCCGCAACGGTGGAGGCGCGCTGAACGCGCCTCATTCTTAACAGGAGGTACACGCCATGAGTAAATTGATTAAACGTCGTTCATTTCTAAAAGGCGCGGCCGTCGCCGGCGCCGGCGCCGCAGCGGTTGCGGCTTCCAATCTGGCCGCGCCCGCCATCGCGCAGGGCAAGCGCGAGCTGAAAATGGTCACCACCTGGCCCAAGAATTTCCCGGGTCTGGGAACGTCCGCCGAGCGCCTGGCGGCGCGCATCGGCAGCGCCAGCGGCGGCGCCATCACTGTCAAGGTGTATGCTGCCGGCGAATTGGTACCGCCCTTCGAATCCTTTGACGCGGTGAGCCAAGGCACCGCCGACATGTACCACGCGGCGGACTATTACTGGCAAGGCAAGTCCAAGGCCTACAACTTCTTCTGCGCCGTGCCGTTCGGCTTAACGGCGTCGGAAATGAACGCCTGGATCCACCATGCCGGCGGTCAGCAGTTATGGGACGAACTCAGCGCCGGCTTTAACATTAAGCCATTCATGGCGGGCAACACCGGCGTTCAATGGGGCGGCTGGTTCAACAAGGAAATGACCGGGCTCGAGGACTTTAAGGGTCTCAAGATGCGCATGCCCGGCCTCGGCGGCGAAGTCCTGCGGCGCCTGGGCGCTGCGGCCGTGGCGCTGCCCGGCGGCGAGATTTTCCCGGCGCTTCAGGCCGGCACGATCGACGCCACCGAGTGGGTCGGTCCGTGGAACGACCTCGCCTTCGGCTTCTATAAAGTGACCAAATACTATTATTGGCCTGGCTTCCACGAACCCGGCACGGTCCTGTCGTTCGGCATGAACAAGGGCGTGTGGGACAGCTTGAGCACTGATGAGAAGAGCCTGATCGAGACTTGCGCAGCGGCGGAAAACGACATCGTGCTGGCCGAGTTCAACGCCAAAAACAGCGACGCGCTGGACACGCTGGTCAACGAACATAATGTGCAAGTGCGGCGCATGCCCAACGACATGCTGAATGCAATCGGCGAAAAGTCGGGCGAAGTGGTGGCCGGCGCTGCCGCGGAGGATCCATTGACACAAAAGGTGTACGACAGCTTCCTCGCCTTCCGCAAAAAGGCGATCGCTTACTCGAAGCTTTCGGACCAGGCTTACTGGCAGGCCCGCCTGCTGCCGTTCAAATACGGTTGAGGCGATCGTGCCAATGACTTGCTACGGCCCGTGCCGCTCCGCGGTGCGGGCCGTATCTCTTTCGTTGCGCGCAACGGCTCCACTGGGCTGAAGACCCTCTCAGGGTGAAAAGCTTGGCTGCGGTGGCGCGCGCCATCGACGTCGTGAACGAGCGCATCGGACGCGGCGCGGCATGGCTCGCGCTGACTATGGTGCTGCTGCAATTTACCGTCGTCTTGATGCGCTATGTGTTCGGCCTCGGTTCGATCTTCATGCAGGAAGGCGTGATTTACTTGCATGCCGGACTGTTTCTGGCCGGTGCCGGATACACGCTCCTCCATGGCGGCCATGTGCGCGTCGACATCTTCTACCGGGACGCCGGACCAAGGCGAAAAGCGCTGGTCGATCTGTTCGGTACGCTATTGTTCCTGCTGCCGGTATGCGTGGTGATCGGCTGGGCGAGCGTGCCTTATGTCGCACAATCCTGGGAAGTGCTCGAAGGCTCGCGCGAGACCAGCGGCATCCCCGCGGTGTTTATCTTGAAGTCGCTGATCCTGCTCTTCGTCGTCCTAATCGCCCTGCAGGGCGTCTCGCTAATGCTTCATGCCATTTTGACCCTGGCCGGCGCGGAGGAACAGGCGCCCGAGAAGCAGGAACCGGTGTAGCATGCCGGTCAACGAAATCCTCGTCCTCTTGATGTTCGTGGTCACGTTCGGCTGCCTGCTGGCGGGCTTCCCGGTTGCCTTCACGCTATCCGGTGTGGCGCTTCTGTTCGGCCTCTTCACCTACGCTTTTGGCGATTTCGACATCACCTTCGTGCGCGCCATGCCGCAGCGTGTATTCGGCAACGCGATGTGGAACGAGGTGCTGCTTGCGGTGCCGCTCTTCATTTTCATGGGCGTCATGCTGGAGCGCTCCAAGGTGGCCGAAGAACTGCTCGAATCGATGGGCCGCCTGTTTGGCCGCCTGCGCGGCGGGCTCGGCATTTCGGTGCTCATCGTCGGCGCATTGCTCGCCGCCTCGACCGGCATCGTCGGCGCCACCGTCGTCACCATGGGCCTGTTGTCGCTGCCCACCATGCTGCGCCGGGGATATGATCCCAAACTGGCGAGCGGCATGATCTGCGCGTCCGGCACGCTTGGCCAAATTATCCCGCCATCCATTGTTCTGGTCATTTTGGGCGAGCAGATTTCCAACGCCTATGTCGATGCCCAGCGCGAGATCGGAAATTGGTCGCCCGATCCGGTGTCGGTCGGCGATCTCTTTGCCGGCGCGCTTATCCCCGGCCTCCTTCTCGTCGGGCTTTACATGCTGTACCAAGTAATTATCGCCTGGTTGCGGCCCAATTCCTCGCCGGCGATGGATCCGTCCGAATTCGCCAGCGAAAGCGGATTTGAGCTGTGGCGCCGGATCGGCCATGCTTTGATACCGCCGTTCCTGCTCATCATTGCGGTTCTGGGATCGATCCTGGCTGGCGTCGCGACGCCCACCGAGGCGGCGGCGGTCGGCGCCGTCGGCGCCCTATTGCTTGCCGGCCTGCGGCTGGACGAGCGCCGCCCGATCCCGCTCTACGCCGCCGGATTGGCGCTGGTCGGATTGCTGGTGCTGGGGAGCCAGTTCGACTTGCGCGTCGCGCGCAACGAAATCGGCGCCGGCGATCAGGCAGCTATTTACGCGGCGTTCGTTTTCTGCGCGCTGCTCGCCTGGGGCGTCATTGTCAGCCTGGTGCGCACTTTCCGGAGCGGCGTATTGCAGCAAGTTGGCCGCTCAACCATGCAGATCAGCGCCCTGGTGTTCGTCATCTTGATCGGCGCCGCCATGTTTTCCTTGGTGTTCCGTGGTCTCGGTGGCGACGACATGGTGCACGCGTTCCTCTCCGGCGTTCCGGGCGGCGTCATCGGCGCCATGCTCGTCGTGATGTTGGTGATGTTCCTGCTCGGCTTCTTTCTCGACTTTATCGAGATTACTTTCGTCGTCGTGCCGATCATCGCGCCGGTGCTGCTGAAGATGGACATCAACCCGATCTGGCTCGGCGTGATGATGGCGGTTAACCTGCAGACTTCGTTCCTCACCCCGCCGTTCGGTTTCGCGCTGTTCTACCTGCGCGGCGTGGCGCCGCCTGAAATCACCACAGGGCAAATCTATAAAGGCGTGGTGCCGTTCGTTCTGATCCAGCTTTTTGCGCTCGCCGTCATCGGCCTCCTCCCCGGTCTCGTCACTTGGCTGCCGAAGGTGGTGTACGGCTAAATCGGCATCGCCTCGACGCCGAGTTTGTCGAGAAGCGCCATATCGCTGTCCGGCAACGGGTTGGTGGTGGTCAGCAGCTTGTCACCCAGGAAAATCGAATTGGCGCCGGCGAGAAAGCACAGCGCCTGGGTTTCATCGCTCATATCCTCCCTTCCCGCCGACAGCCGGACCATGGAGCGCGGCATCAGAACGCGGGCGACGGCGATGGCGCGGACGAATTCGAACGCATCGAGCGGCTCGGAGCCATGCAGTGGCGTGCCTTCGACTTGTACGAGATTGTTGATCGGCACGCTCTCCGGATGCTGCGGCAAATTGGCCAGGGTGCGCAGCAGCTCGGCCCGGTCGCCCCGCCCCTCGCCCATGCCGACGATACCGCCGCAGCACACATTGATGCCGGCGGCACGCACATGGGCCAAGGTGTCCAACCTGTCCTGATAATTCCGCGTGGTGATGATCTTGCCGTAGAATTCTTCGGAGGTATCGAGGTTGTGGTTGTAATAATCGAGGCCGGCTTCGGCCAGACGCTCGGCCTGTCCGGCGCTCAGCATACCAAGCGTCACACAGGATTCCATACCGAGGGCGCGAACGCCTTCGACCATATCGCAGACCGCTTCGATATCGCGATCCTTGGGGCTGCGCCAGGCCGCGCCCATGCAATAGCGCGTCGCACCCGCTGCCTTGGCGCGGCGCGCCTCGTCCAACACCGCTTCGACCTGCATCAGGCGCTCCGCCGGAACACCCGCTTCATAATGGGCACTTTGCGGACAATAGGCGCAATCCTCGGGGCAACCGCCGGTCTTGATGCTCAACAGGGTCGACATCTGCACCTGATTGGCGTCGAAATTTTCCCGGTGCACCGTTTGCGCCAAGTAGATCAAATCACTGAACGGCAAATCGAACAGCGCGCGGACCTCTTCTGCGCTCCAGTCATGGCGGACGGCGGGGGCGCCGGTTGGCTCTGTGTGGCTTTGTGAATCTTCGGCGCGCATGCGGGGACCTTTCTTATCGAGCGATTGTCGGCCCCGGAACCTAGCCGAATTTGTTGCATTTGGGAAAGCCTCTCGGCGCCACACGTCCGGCTTGGCTGCGCTTGCCCCACCAGTCCGTTGCCGCGCCTTCATTGCGCACACCGGCGCCGGTTCTCCAACTCAGCCCGTCCGCCTTGTTGAACATCTTGGCGTCGCTGAGGCCGCCGTGGCGGTAGCGCTGCAGGATCACGCCCCGGCCGCGCGCCAGCACCGGCAGCTCCGCCGCCGGGAACAGCAACAGGCGCCGATTGTCGCCAACCACCGCAACGCTGTCGCCTTCGGCCGGAACGCAAATACAGGCTTCCGCCTGTTTGCCTGGGTTGAGCACCTGCTTGCCGGTGCGTTTTTCGGCCAGCACGCCATCTTCCTCGGCGACGAAGCCGCGACCGTCGGAAGACGCGACGAGCAGACGCCGGCCCGGACGGTGCACGAACAGCGCCACCACATCCTGGTCGTTGGCGAGCTCGATCATCAGGCGCACCGGTTCGCCGAGGCTGCGGCCGCCGGGCAGCTTGTCGCAGGAAATCGCGTAAAAGCGGCCATTGGTCGCGAACAGGACGAGCTTGTCGGTGGTCTCGGCATGAAAGCGGAAGCGTTCGCGGTCGCCCTCCTTGTATTTAACCGGCGCGGCGTCATCGAGATGGCCGCGGATAGCGCGAATCCAACCCTTGGCCGAACAAATGATGGTTACCGGCTCGCGTTCCACCAACGCCTCAGTCGGCATCTCTACGGGTTCAGGCGGCGCGCCAATTTCGGTCCGCCGGCGGCCCAGCTCCGTCGCTGCGCCGAAGCGCTGCTTCGTTGCTTTGATTTCCTTGCCGAGCGCGGTGCGTTGGCGCGCCTTGCTGCCCTGGAGCTTCTTCAATTCCGCCTGCTCTTTGCTGAGCGCCTCGAATTGGCTGCGGATTTCGACCTCTTCGAGCTTGCGCAGGGCGCGCAGCCGCATGTTGAGAATGGCCTCGGCCTGCACTTCGGTGATTTTGAACCGCTTCATGAGCTTCGGGCGCGGCTCGTCTTCCTCGCGAATGATGCGAATCACCTCGTCGAGATTGAGATAGGCGACGAGATAGCCGCCCAGCACCTCGAGGCGATGGGCGATATGTTTCAGGCGATGCGCCGTGCGCCGGAGCAACACGTCGAGGCGATGATCAAGAAAGGCGCGCAGCACCTGTTTCAGATTCATCACCCCGGGCACACCGGCGGCGTCGAGCACATTCATATTCAAGGATATGCGTGATTCCAACTCGGTCAGGCGGAACATCGTCTCCATGAGCATGTCGGGATCGACGGAACGGCTGCGCGGCTCCAACACCAGCCGCACGTCGTCCGCCGACTCGTCACGCACGTCCGCGAGCAAGGCCAATTTCCGCGACTGCAGCAATTCAGCAATCTTTTCGACGAGGCGCGCTTTCTGCACCTGATAGGGAATTTCGCTGATGACGATCTGATATTGACCGCGCCCGATCTTCTCCACCTGCCAGCGCGCGCGCACCCGGAAGCTGCCGCGCCCGGTCGTATAGGCCTCGGCGATCGCCGCCGGATCCTCCACCAAAACGCCGCCGGTGGGGAAATCCGGCGCCGGCACGCAGGCGATGAGTTCGGCGACGCTACAACGTGAATTCTTGAGCAAGACCTCGAGCGCCGCGCACAACTCGCCGGCATTGTGCGGCGGAATGCTTGTGGCGAGGCCCACGGCGATGCCATTGGCGCCATTGGCGAGAAGATTGGGGAATGCCGCCGGCAGGACGACGGGCTCCCGCTCCTCGCCGTCATAGGTCTCGCGAAATTCGACCGCGTCCTCGCCGATGCCTTCCAACAGGGCCACGGCGACATCGGTCAGGCGCGCTTCGGTGTAGCGCATGGCGGCTGCATTGTCGCCGTCGATATTGCCGAAATTGCCATGCCCCTCGACGAGCGGCCAGCGCACTGCAAAACTCTGCGCCAGGCGAACCATGGCGTCATAAACGGCGACATCGCCGTGCGGGTGGTATTTGCCGATAACGTCACCGACCACGCGGGCGCATTTCTTGTAGCCGGAAGCCGGATCGAGTTTCAGCTCTTGCATGGCGAATAGCAGACGCCGCTGAACCGGTTTCAAGCCGTCGCGCACATCCGGCAGGGAGCGCGAGGTGATGGTCGACAGCGCATACGCCAGATAGCGTTCGCCCAACGCATCGGAAAAGGCGACAGGGCGTATATTCTCGCCGGCAATGGGTGCGCTCATGGCCAGCTTATATCACAACATCTTGTGGACATACGAGCCATTCGGCACCAAATCGGCGTATGTTTCGATCCGGCTCAGTCTGAAAGGAATCGCAGGATTTCACGCATTTCGGCGCCGCCGAAGGGGTAATGCAGGCCATCTTTAGCGTTGATAAGCTCACCGGACGGGATGTGGGCAATCTTCAATTGCGCCTGAAATGCCGTCCGCATGGACAATCCCGCCTTCCAGCACAGCGCGACAAGAATTCTCGGGCTCTGCGACGCGAAGACCTGTTCCACCGTTTCGGGCGAAAACCCGGTTTTCAGCGCCAGCGCTTCGCTGAGGAATTGCCGATCGCCGCGCCCGATCGCGGTCAATACTTCATCGTCGTTAAGCTTGCCCTTGTCATAGAGATCGGCGGCGCGATGCTCGGGCAATCCGGACGTGTTGAGGCCATCTGCGCTTAGCCTTTCATCGACCGCTTCGGCGATTTCGGCGGTGGTGCCGCGTTCCAGGTCATAGCGCTGCTCGAGCACCGACAATAGAGATGACGTGACAAACCGTGAAATATGCTTGATCGCCCGATGCGATAGATCGTCGCGATGGACCAGCGGATTGTGCCAGTTCGGTTGCTCAGGTGCACGCTCGACGATGCTGTCCAAGGTGTCTTCGCGGATTTGCGCGCTCGGGTTGGCGAGGAGCCGCGCGATGGCGTCATCATTATCGCTTTGGGAGATGCCATCGGCGGGCCGGGGCCCCAAATTTTCCCGCGCCGAAATGGCCGACAAGGCGCCCTTTACCGGGCCGAGGGCCATGATTTCCAGCAGATCGTCGTCGCTCAGGAGAGGAGAGTATTCGAGAATTGGCGCGCAAACGGTTAGTTCGGCGTCCTCAGCCAAGCGCCTGATCAGCTCATGCGGAAGATTGTCGAGATGTCTGATTTCCTCGGCGATGATACGGCGCACCCGCGGCAGTTCGTCTTGCGACAGGTCGTCGAGAATTTTGAGTGTTATGTCCTGCAGCCAGCTTTGCGCTTCGGAATTCAGATCCGGCGCAAGACGCGAAATCTTGCGGGCCAAGGAAATGCGCACGTCGTCATCGACATCCTCGACCAGCAAGGCGTCGGCCTGCCTCGGCGTCGACTGATTCTCAGCCACCGCACGGCGCACGCCGGCTTCCTCGTCCTCGGCAAGATAATAAAGCATCTCGGGTTGCAGATCGGTGCGCTTAGCGAGATCAAGCCGCACCGCACAATCTTCGGATGCGACGGCAAGCTTCGCCGTGGGATAATCCATGCGCCGGCCGAATCCGGAAGTCGCGGGTTTTGGCGCCTGTTCGCCGGCGCGCGCCGCAGGTTCACCCAATAGCGCCATCGTTTCCCCCCATGTTTGATTGCTCGGCCGGAAGCGCCAGCGAGTATTCTTGCTCCGGGTTCCGCTTGGCCGCATACATTGCGCGGTCGGCTCGCACCAACAAATCATCGACTGCTTCATTGGAATCGGGATCAAACAGCGCGATACCGATTGATACGCCCAGCGGCCTGGGCAGAGCTTCAGAGAAATCGGCGAGATATTCCGACGATTCCGCGAGCTGCGCCGCCCGTTCCAGCGCGCCCGCTTCGTCGCAGGCATTCAGCCACAAAGCGAATTCATCACCGCCGATGCGCCCAACCAAATCATCGCGTTTGGCACAGGCAGTCATGATGTCTGCCGCAGCTTTCAACGCTGCGTCTCCTTGGTGGTGGCCATGGTTATCGTTGACCCCTTTGAAGTTGTTGAGGTCGATATAGAAGAGTGCTGCAGGGCCACCGGATTCCGCTCGCGCAGCCATGTTTTGTTCGACGGCTTGCACAAACGCGCGCCGGTTATAGAGGCCGGTGAGGCCGTCAACACGGGAGAGTATGAGCAATTCGTCCTTGGCATCGACCTGCTGAATGGCGATGCCAATGCGCTCCGCCACGCCGGCCAGTAGCGCGCGCTCATCGGTTGCCCACCGGCGGCGGTCCGAGCGCGCGACAAATATCGCGCCGTTGCGCCGCCCTTGATAACGCGTCGGGCAGGCCAAAGCTCTCGTCTCATCCGACCCGGGCGTGAATTCGATATCCGACACGCCATTCTCGACCGCCCGCACCGCCTCCGCGACCGGACCCTCGGGGGGATGTCCGAAACTTGCGGATTCACGAATGTTGCCTTCTGCGTCAATGCGAAAAATCACGCATCCCGAAGCGGCGAAACCCTCGGCCAGAACGCGTGCTGCCGTGTTCAGCATCCGGTCGGGATCGATTTCATCGCGGATGGTGCGCACCATGGTCGCGAACATCGCTTCGCGCACGCGTATCTTGGCCAGCGCATCGTCCCGCTTGCGCGCCTCGGTGACATCCCGGCACACGCCGCGCGCGCCCAGGAAGCCCTGATCCTCAGCAGTCATGGGAACGGAGGAGACAAGAAGACATGCCGGCTCGCCGGCGGAATCGCGCATCCAAACTTCCACCCGGTCCGCCGACTGGCGCGATTCGAAGGGGAACGGCTCCGGCACCGGCTTGCGCCGATCGACCATCGAGCGAGCGCTGCGCCCAACCAGCATCCCCGCCGAATACCCGAGCGCGCCCAATGCGGTCACGAAGGCAAATCTGCCGTCGCCGTCTGTTTCCCACACAAAATAGCTTGAGTACTCGATCAGCTCTTTGTAGCGCTTGCGCGATTCGACCAGCGCGCCGCGCAGGTTTTTCTCGAGCGTGATGTCCTTGCCGAGCACCAGGAAACTATCGCTCTCCACTAAAGGAATAACAGTCAGCTCGATGGTGACGCTGGCCCTGGAATCACCGATGACCAAGAGATCGGTTTGTGCCGTCTTCGCTTCAGCCGTGCGGGCGATCAGGGCGATCAGATAGCTGTGCTGCGCGCCATTGAGCACGTCGGTCAATTCCACGGCCTGCTTGTTGATCGCCTCGGCGCGGTTTTGCGGGTCGATGAGGATCAACGCGCCTGGATAATGCGCCGTCAGATCGGCGCCGACAAATTCCAGTGCGCCCGGCACAACGGACGAAATACGGCCGGGAGAACCCGCGCGTGCGGCATTCATCGCGGCATTAGGTGTCACCATAAGCGGGTTCCGGCGCTGCGAATTCTTAAACTTTAGGCGGCGCTGATTCTATACCCGAGACGTTTAATAAATTCTTTCTCCCGGCGGCACGGTTTGCGGCTACGCGAGTGCTGAAATATAAACATTTTCCATGAACCGCTCCGCCCGTTCCCTTCGCGCCGATCTATCGCATGTCGACACCTGGATCTTCGATCTGGACAATACGCTCTATCCGTCCACCAGCAGGCTTTTCGATCAAATAGACTTAAGAATTGGGCAATTCATCGCGCAACGCTTCGATGTCGATAGCCAGGAAGCGCGCAAAATACAGAAATCCTATTTTCGCGAGCACGGCACCACGTTGAACGGGCTGATGACCGAGCATGATATGGCGCCGGAGGAATTTCTCGATTACGTGCACGATATCGATTTTTCGCCGCTCGAACCGAGCGCCGGGTTGGAAGCCGCGCTGGCTGCACTGCCGGGGCGCAAGATGATCTTCACCAACGCCGATGTGTCCTATGCGCGGAAGGTTTTGGTCCGCCTCGGTGTGGCGCATCATTTTGAGCATGTTTTCGACATCACTGCGGCGAAGTACGTGCCCAAGCCGTTCCCGGCAGCCTATGACGCCCTGGTCCAACGTCATGAAATCGAACCCAAGGCGACGATATTCTTTGAAGATATTGCCCGCAATCTCGTGCCCGCCGCGGCGCTCGGCATGACCACCGTTTGGGTGCGCGGCGACGACAATTGGGTCCTGCCCGGCAATGAGGATGCCAAGCCGGACTACGAAACCACTGATTTAGTGGCATGGCTGGGCGAAGCCCTTAACGCACCGTAAGCGCGATCGGGGCGCGCACCGATATCGTTGACAGGCGGTGGCGGGCGGCTAGGTTAAGCGCGAATTTCTTGGAGGCAAGGCCGTGGAAACGGAACAAATGAAGGAAATCATCGAGCGGGCGTGGGAAGCGCGCGACGCGCTATCGCCGGCGAGCAGCGGCGAGGAGCGCGAAGCGGTGGAAGCGGCTCTGAACGCGCTCGATTCCGGCACGCTTCGGGTGTGTGAAAAGAATGACGGCGCGTGGACCGTCAACCAATGGCTCAAGAAAGCGGTGCTGTTGTCGTTTCGCCTCAACGACATGATGGCCATCGCCGGCGGACCCGGCGAGGAAACCCCGTGGTTCGACAAGGTGCCGTCGAAATTCGCCGGCTGGAGCGAAGAACATTTCCGCGCCGCCGGATTTCGCGCCGTGCCCGGGGCGATCGTGCGCAATTCGGCCTATGTTGCGCCGGGCGTCGTTCTGATGCCGTGTTTCGTCAATCTCGGCGCCTATGTCGGCGAGGGCACCATGATCGATACCTGGGCGACGATCGGCAGTTGCGCCCAGATCGGCAGCAATTGCCATATTTCGGGCGGCGCCGGCATCGGCGGCGTGTTGGAGCCGCTGCAAGCAAACCCGGTGATAATCGAAGATGATTGTTTTGTCGGCGCGCGTAGCGAAGTCGCCGAGGGAGTCATTGTCGAACAGGGTGCCGTACTCAGCATGGGCGTTTATCTCGGCGCCTCTACCCGCATCGTCGATCGCGCGAGCGGCGAGGTCTATTACGGCCGCGTTCCTGCCTATTCGGTGGTGGTGCCGGGCAGCATGGGCGGGCAGGCGCTCGCCGACGGCAAACCGGGACCGAGCCTTTACTGCGCCGTGATCGTCAAACAGGTCGATGCGCAAACGCGCAGCAAGACTTCGATCAACGAATTGCTGCGGAGTTGATCCCACATGCCGGGGCTTGACCAACCCTTGGAGCTCGCCCGCGCTTTGATCCGCTGCCCCTCGGTCACGCCCGAGGATGCCGGCGCGCTCGACGTGTTGCAGGCGGCCTTGCAAGAGCTGGGTTTTACCTGCCACAGGGTGCTCGGCGAGGCGCCGGAAAGCGAGCCGGTCGATAATCTCTACGCGCGCCTTGGCACGGCGGCGCCCAATTTCTGTTTCGCCGGGCATACCGACGTGGTGCCGGTCGGCGACAGAGACGGATGGCGTGAAGACCCGTTCGCCGCCGACGTGCGCGACGGCATCCTATACGGCCGCGGCGCCAGCGACATGAAAGGCGCGATCGCCGCTTTCGTCGCCGCCACGGCGCGCTTTGTCGAAGACCATCCGGGTGGCTGGAACGGCTCGATTAGTCTGCTCATCACCGGCGACGAAGAAGGCCCCGCCATCAATGGCACGCGCAAACTGCTGGATTGGATGGAGGCACGCGGCGAGCGCGCCGATGTGTGCCTGGTCGGCGAGCCGACCAACCCGGAGCGCCTCGGCGATATGATCAAGATCGGCCGGCGCGGCAGTCTGAACGCCCGCCTCACCGTCTCCGGCACGCAGGGGCACGCGGCCTACCCGCACCTCGCCGACAATCCGCTGCCACGGATGATCGCCATGCTCGGCCGTCTCACCGAGGCGCGCCTCGACGACGGCAGTGCGCACTTCCAGGCCAGCAATATCGAGATCACCAGCATCGATGTCGGCAATGAAGCGAGCAACGTCATCCCGGCCAAGGCCGAGGCAGCCTTCAATATCCGTTTCAACGACGGCCATAGTTCCGACAGTCTGACGGCCTGGCTGCACGAGCAGTTCGCCGCAGTGGGCGGCGACTACGCGCTCGATATCCACGTCACCGGCGAAGCTTTCCTGACCCCGCCCGGGGATTTAAGCACGCTGATCGCACACGCCGTAGAGGCGGCGACGGGACGGGTGCCCGAACTCAGCACCACCGGCGGCACCTCGGACGCGCGCTTCATCAAGGACCATTGCGCCGTCGCCGAATTCGGCCTCATCGGCCGCACCATGCACAAGACGGACGAACATATCGAACTGGCGGAACTCGACGCGCTGACCGAGATTTACGAGATGGTTTTACGGCGCTATTTTTCGAAGGACGCCGGGTGATTGCTAAAGTAGTGATTATTTAGCAATCCAGAATTGGACCAATTACAACTTTAGTTTGTTGTTGCACACCAGCGGTGCGCAGTTCGAAGGCGGCGGCCATGAGCGTGCGCGTGTATTCGTGGCGCGGCGCATCGAATATCTGTTGCGCCGGGCCCTGCTCCATCACTTTGCCGGCGCGCATCACCACAACCTCATGGCTTATCGCGCGGATCACCTTGAGATCGTGGCTGATGAACAGGTAGGCGAGGCCGTGGCGCGCCTGCAGATCGCGCAACAGATCGATGATCTGCGCCTGCACCGACATGTCGAGCGCCGAGGTCGGTTCGTCGAGCACGATCAGGCGCGGTTTCAGAACCAGCGCGCGGGCGATCGAAACGCGCTGGCGCTGACCGCCGGAAAATTCATGCGGATAGCGGTCCTGTACTTCCGGATCGAGGCCGACCTCTTCGAGGGTCTCGCCGATCAGCGCGCGGCGTTCGGCACGGTCCATGCCGGCGGCGTGCACCTTCAAGCCTTCCTCGACGATTTGGCCGATCGACATCCGCGGGCTAAGCGAGCCGTAAGGATCCTGAAACACGATCTGCATGCTTTGGCGAAGCGGCAGCATTTGCTTGAAGTTCTGCCCCTGAATATTCTCGCCCCGGAAGCGTATCGGGCCCTTGCTGCGCTCCAGGCGGAGAAGCGCCATGCCCAACGTCGTCTTGCCCGAGCCGCTTTCACCGACCACGCCCACGGTCTGCCCCTCGCGGACCGAGATGGTGACCCCGTCCACCGCTTTGACGTAGCCCCGCGTGCTGCGGAACACACCGGCCTTGATGGGAAAATGAACTTTGAGATCGTCGCACGCCATAACTTCTTCGGCCGAGGCGCCGACTTCCAACGGCTCGCCCTTGGGTTCGGCGGCGAGAAGATGCTGGGTATAGGCGTGCCGGGGCGTCTCGAATATTTGCGTCGTCGTGCCGGCCTCGACGATCTCGCCATCCTTCATGACGCAAACGTCATCGGCCATGTGGCGGACAATGTTCAAATCATGAGTAATCATCAGCATGGCCATGCCGAGGCGCGCCTGAAGATCGTTTAGAAGTTTCAAGATTTCGGCCTGCACGGTGACGTCGAGCGCCGTCGTCGGCTCGTCGGCAATCAAGAGATCGGGCTCACAGGCGAGCGCCATGGCGATCATCACGCGCTGGCGCTGGCCGCCGGAAAATTCGTGCGGATAGGCCTTGAGGCGCTTGGCGGTCTCGCCCAAGGCGACCAGTTCGAACAGCTCCTCGACGCGGCGATAGGCCTGGGCCCGCGGCAAGGCGCGATGCAGCATGATCGCCTCGGCCACCTGCTTGCCGATGGAATGGAGCGGATTGAGCGAGGTGACCGGCTCCTGAAATATCATCGAGATGCGGTTGCCGCGCACCTCGCGCAAATGCCGCTCGGAAGCGCCGAGCAATTCCTCGCCGCCGAACAGGATCGTGCCGTTCGGGTGCGCGGCCACGGGATAGGGCAGAAGCTGGAGAATCGAAAGCGCGGTGACCGATTTGCCCGAGCCGCTTTCGCCGACCAGGGCCAACGTCTTGCCGCGCGCGATATCGAAGGATGCGCCCTTGACGGCATGGGTCACGCCGCCGCCGGTGGTGAAATCCACGTCGAGGCCGCGCACTTGAAGCAGGCTTTCGCTACTCATCACGCCACCAACTTGCGCGGATCAAAAGCATCGCGCACCGCTTCAAAGACGAAGATCAACAGGCTCAGCATGATCGCGATGACGATGAAGCCCGAGAAACCGAGCCATGGCGCGTGCAGGTTCGCCTTGCCTTGCTGCAACAGCTCGCCGAGCGACGCCGAGCCCGGCGGCAAGCCGTAGCCGAGAAAATCCAAAGCGGTCAGGGTGGTGATCGAGCCGGTCAGAATAAACGGCAGGAAGGTCAGCGCCGAGACCATGGCGTTGGGCAAGGCATGGCGCCACATGATGGTGCGGTCGTTCACGCCCAAGGCGCGGGCGGCGCGGATATATTCAAAATTCCTGACGCGCAGGAATTCCGCGCGCACCACCCCCACCAGGCTCATCCAACTAAAGATGAACAGCACTGCCAGCAAACTCCAAAAACTCGGCACGATGATGCTGGCGACGATGATCAAGATAAACAGCGTCGGCAATCCCGACCAAATCTCTATGAAACGCTGAAAGAAGAGGTCCAACAGGCCGCCGAAATAGCCCTGCACGGCGCCGGCGGCGATGCCGACGACGGAGCTCGCCAAGGTCAGGATCAGGCCGAACAGAACCGATATGCGGAAGCCGTAGATCACCCGCGCCAGGACATCGCGCCCCTGGTCGTCGGTGCCGAGCGGATTGGCCGATGACGGCGGCGAGGGCGCCGGCGTCGGCAAATCGTAATTGATGGTCTGGTGGTCGTACGGCACCGCCGGCCATAGCATCCAGCCTTTTTCCTCGATCAGCTCCTGCACAAAGGGATCGCGGTAATCGGCCTCGGTCTCGAACTCGCCGCCGAACTCGGTTTCGGCATGGCTGGAAACCACTGGAAAATAATATTCGCCGTCGAACTTGACGATCAGCGGCTTGTCGTTGGCGATAAACTCGGCCGGCACGGACAAGACGAATAGAACGAGAAAAATCCACAGCGAGATGTAGCCGCGTCGGTTGGCTTTGAAGTTGCGCAGACGCCGGCGTGCCATGGGAGAAAGATTGAAGGCCATGGCTTAGACCTCGCGCCGTTCGAAATCGATGCGCGGGTCGATCACCACATACATCATGTCGCCGATTAAATTGACCACCAGTCCAAGCAGGGTGAAAACGAACAAGGTGCCGAAAATGATCGGATAATCCCGCTTGATCAGGGCCTCAAAGCCGAGCAGGCCAAGCCCATCGAGCGAGAAAATAATCTCGATCAGCAGCGCTCCGGTGAAGAGGATACCGATGAAGGCGGCCGGAAACCCGGCCACCACGATCAACATGGCGTTGCGAAAGACATGGCCGTAGAGCACCCGGCGCTCGTTCAATCCCTTGGCCCGTGCGGTCACGACATACTGCTTGTTGATCTCCTCCAGAAACGAGTTCTTGGTCAGCATGGTGAGCGTGGCGAAGCCACCGATCATCAAGGCAACGATGGGCAAGACCAGGTGCCAGAGATAATCGACAATCTTTCCGCCGAGCGAGAGCGTATCCCAATCGTTGGACACAAGGCCCCGGAGCGGAAACCAACTGAGATAATTTCCACCCGAAAACAGCACCACGAGCAAGACGGCGAAGAGAAAGCTCGGGATCGCGTAGCCGACGAATATGGCGCCGCTCGTCCACACGTCGAAGCGCGAGCCGTCCCGCACCGCCTTGGCGATGCCGAGCGGAATCGAGATCAGATAGGCGAGCAGCGTCGACCATAGTCCGAGCGAAATCGAGACCGGCAGCTTGTCCATCACAAGCGCGATGACGCTGCGGTCCTGGAAGAAACTATCGCCGAAATCGAATTGTACATAGCGCCCCATCATCAGCAGGAAGCGCTCGCCGATCGGTTTGTCGAAGCCGAACTGCTTTTCCAGTTCCTCGATGAGCTGCGGATCGAGGCCGCGCGCGCCGCGATATTTGCTGGTGATATCGCCTTGCGTGGCGCCGGGGGCCTGGCCAATCGCGCCGGTCTCGCCGACTTGCGAGCCCGATATGCGCGCGGTGGCGTCGACGGCGGTGCCGGTCAGCTCGGCGATCACCTGCTCGACCGGGCCGCCCGGCGCGACTTGGACGATGAAGAAATTGATTACCATGATCCCGAAAAGTGTCGGGATGATGAGCAGCAAGCGGCGGATGAGGTAGGCGAACATCGGCTATAAAACCCGCCTTCAGACCTTAATTGTCCAGGCTCTTCTCGCCGCGCTCAATGGCTTGCAGGCGGTCAGGCTCGATCCACCAGGCGCTGGGGAAGCCATGGTCGTAACGCGCCGTGATCTCGGGCCGCCCGAAAATGTCCCAATAAGCCACACGATATGACCTGAGATGCCATAACGGCACAACATAATGGCCCCACAGCAGCACCCGGTCGAGGGCGCGGCAGGCGGCGATCAGCGCTTCCCTGTCGGACGCCGCAACAACCGCCTCGATCAGGTCATCGACTACCGCGTCGCGGATACCGATCAGATTGCGGCTGCCGGCGACGTCGGCGGCGTCGCTGCCCCAAAAATCGCGCTGCTCGTTGCCCGGCGAAAGCGATTGGCCGAAGCCGCCCCACATCATGTCGAAATCGAAATCCTGGATGCGGTTCTGATATTGCGCCGGGTCGACGAGGCGGATGTTCACGGCAATGCCGAGACGCTCCAGATTGCGCGCAAAGGCCTGCACGATACGGTCGACGGCGCCACCGCTTTGCAGCAGAAATTCAAATTCGAACGGCGCCCCGGTCTCGCCCTGAACAAGTTTGCTGTCCTTAATCACCCAGCCGGCAGCGCGCAACAGCTTGTTGGCGGCGCGCAAATTGCGGCGAATATTTCCCGAGCCATCGGTTTTCGGCGGCACGAACTCGGTGGCGAATACATCGTCCGGTACCTGTCCGCGATAGGGCTCCAAAAGCGCCAATTCCGCCGTGCCCGGCAAGCCTTCCGAGGCCAGTTCGGAATTCGAGAAATAGCTATTGGTCCGCGTATAGGTGCCAAAAAAAAGATTCTTGTTGGTCCATTCATAGTCGAAGGCGAGCCCGAGCGCCTCGCGCACCCGCCGATCGGCAAACTGCGGCCGGCGGGTATTGAAGACAAAGGCGCTGAGGCCGGTCGACTGCTCATGCGGAATTTCGACCTTGATGATCAGGCCGGCGTCGACCGCCGGTCCGTCATAGGATTTGGCCCACACCTTGGCGGTGTTTTCGAAGCGCCAGTCGAACTCGTGCGCCTTGAACGCCTCAAGCGCCACCGTATCGTCGCGGTAATAATCGATGCGAATAAAATCGAAATTATTGCGGCCGCGGTTGACCGCCAAATCGGCGCCCCAATAATCGCCGACCCGCCGGTAGGAGATGGTGCGGCCCGGCTCGACGAGATCGACCGCATAGGGGCCGCTACCGAGGATCGGCTCGAGCGTGGTTATTTCGAAGTCGTGGGTGTCGAAATACTTCTTGGGCAGAATCGAGAGCTGACCGACGATGAGCGGCAACTCGCGGTTTTCGCCGGCGGAGAATGTGAATTTCACCCGCCGCTCGCCCAAATCCTCGACGCCGGTAACATCGGCGTAATAGACCCGGTAGAAGGGGCTGCCCTTCTTGGTCAGTGTTTCAAAGGAAAAGATCACGTCCTCGACGGTTATTGGCGTGCCATCATGCCAGTGCGCTTCTTTACGCAAGGTAAATGTGACCGATGAGCGGTCGGCGGGAAACTCGATATGGCCGGCGATCAGACCATATTGCGAGAACGCCTCGTCGCTCGAAGACGTCATCAGGCTTTCGAAGGTGAGACCGAGAAAGCCGGCGGAAACGCCTTTCAGAATGAACGGGTTGAGGTTGTCGAACGTGCCGGTCTGGGACAGGCGGACATGGCCGCCCTTGGGTGCATCGGGATTTACGTAATCGAAATGGCTAAAGTCGGCGCCGTATTTGGGCGTGCCGTGCATCGCCGCGGCGTGGCCGGATTGGCCGCCCTCGGCCGCCGCCGCGCCAAGCCCCGCTCCGGCGAGGACGAAGCCGGCGCAGAACAGCACAATGAAGGCAAAAGATTGCGCCCGCCGCATGGCGTCAATTTACCGATTTCCGGAAGGCGGTCAATTTGTCGGCTTTCTCGGAATCGAACCACCAAGTATCGATGCTGAGCGAATACTTGGAGAGGATATCGGGCCGGCTGAATTTGTTCCAGTAGATCAAACTGTGTGAGCCCTTAAACCATTGCGGCACGATGTAATGGCCCCACAGCAACACCCGATCAAGCGCACGGGCAGCGGTTTTCATACTTTCGCGGTCGGGCGCGGCGAGAATTTTGGCGACCAGTTCGTCGACCACCGGGTCCTTGATGGCGGCGGAATTGAGCGTGCCGCGCTGGTCCGCCGAAGCGGAGCCGAAATAGTTCCATAATTCAGCGCCGGGCGAGAGCTGCTGCACGAAGCGCCGGGTGGTGACATCGAAATCGTGATCCTCCAGCCTTTTGATGTATTGCGATGAATCGACCAGGCGCAGGTCCACCGTGATGCCGAGGCGCTCCAGATTGCGCGCATAGGGACCGAAGACGCGTTCGAAGGTGGGCGAGAAATAGAGGATTTCGAGGTTGAGCGCCTCGCCCGATGCGGCGTTGACGCGCTTGCCGTCGGTGAGCGTCCAGCCGGCGGCGTCGAGCAATTTGCTGGCTTCGCGGAGATTGCGGCGGTTGCGGCCCGAGCCGTCGGTCGCCGGCGGCTTGAATTCTTGCGTGAACACTTCCTCGGGCAAGCGGCCGCGATAGGGCTCCAGCAGGGCAAGCTCGGCGCCTTGCGGCAGCCCGCGCGCGGCCAAATCGGAATTCTCGAAAAAGCTCGCCATGCGCTCATAGAGGCCATAGAAAATGTTCTTGTTGGTCCATTCGAAATCGAAGGCATGGGAGATCGCGCGGCGCACGCGCGCGTCCTTGAACTTGTCGCGCCGGGTGTTGAAAAAAAACGCCTGCACGCCGGACGGCGTATTGTCGGGCAGCACTTCCTTGATCATCACGCCGGCGTCGATGGCGGGGAGATCATAGGCGGTCATCCAGGTCTTGGAGGTGAATTCCTCGTGCCAGTCGAATTCGCCGGCCTTCAGCGCCTCGACCATGATGGTGCGGTCGCGGTAATAGTCCCAGGTCAGCTCGTCGAAATTATGGCGTCCGATATTGACCGGCAAATCCTTGGCCCAATAATCGGCGACGCGGCGATAGCTGATCGAGCGCCCCGGGTCGATGCGGTCGACCCGGTAAGGGCCGCTGCCAAGCGGCGGCGAGAGTGTCGTCTTGTCGAATTCGTGGGCCGTGTAATAGGCCTTGGAGATGATTTGCAGGCCGCCCACGAGGAGCGGCAACTTGCGGTTCTCGGTATTGGCGAGGCGAAATTCCACTTCGCGCTCGGACAGTTTCACGGCGCCGGCGACATCGGCGTAGAGAATTCGAAAGGCGGGGTGGCCCTTTTCCATCAGAGTCTCGAAGGTGAAGACCACATCTTCCGCGGTGATCGCCGTGCCGTCGTGCCAGCGCGCTTCGGGGTTGAGCCGGAAGCGCACCCAGGACCGGTCGGCCGCGACTTCCACGGATTGCGCGATCAGGCCGTAGGCGGAATCAGGCTCGTCCTGGGCGGTGGCGAGCAGGCTGTCGAAGGGCAGGCCCGTAGCGACCGCCTCGACGCCCTTCAGAATAAACGGGTTGAGATTGTCGAACGTGCCGACGAAGGCGCGGCTGATGGCGCCGCCCTTGGGCGCCGCGGGGTCGACATAGTCGAAATGGGCGAAGCCGGGCGCATATTTCAGATCGCCAAACAGCGACAGGCCATGCTGCGCGCCATTGCTGTCGGCGGCGGCCAGCGTCGCAGGGAGCAAAAGCAGTCCCATCGTGAGAGCGGCGAGCCAGCGCATTCTATTCTTTCCTTTCCGGCGTTCGGTCGCTGGGAGTGTAACGGATAGCAACACAGAATGGCACGATTGCGGCAAAGCTGGACGCACCCCCGGCAGCGCCCCATAATTGTTAATGATATGGCGAGCTATCCGGAATCAGGCGGGCCAATCCGGCGCGCCATCCCCGAAGGCGATAATTTGGAGCGCCTGGTGTGCGATGCCTGCGGCTATATCCAATATGACAATCCCAAGATCGTGGTCGGCGCGGTTGCCGCGTGGGAGGGACGAATTCTGCTGTGCCGCCGTGCCATCGAGCCGCGCAGCGGATTTTGGACGATCCCGGCGGGTTATCTTGAGCTGAACGAGAGCTCGGAGCAGGGCGCGCTCCGGGAAGCGTTTGAGGAAGCGGGCGCGGCGCTCCGCCTCGACGGGCTGCTCGCGGTTTACCACATCCGGCGTCTCAGCCAGGTGCAGCTGATTTATCGTGCCGAGCTGTTGAGCGAAGAAATTTCCGCCGGCGAAGAGAGCGAAGAGGTTGGCCTGTTCACGGCGGAGGATATTCCCTGGCGGGATTTGGCCTTTCCCTCGGTGAGATGGGCGCTCACCCAATATGCCACAGTCAAGGACAAGGCTGCGTTCGCGCCGTTCACCAATCCGGACGGCGAGACCGGCGATTACAAACCGGGTTCCACGACGGGCGTCTAAGTTTCGAGGTTCATCAGCGCGCGGGCGAATTCGCGCGCGTTGAACGGGCGCAGATCCTCGACCGCTTCGCCGACGCCCAAGGCGTAGACCGGCAATCCGAAGCGCCTGGCCAACGCCACCAGCACGCCGCCCTTGGCGGTGCCGTCGAGCTTGGTGACGATCAGGCTGTCGATATCGACCGCCTCGCGGAAGATTTCGACCTGGGAATGGGCGTTTTGGCCGGTGGTGGCGTCGAGTACCAGGAGGCGGGTGTGCGGCGCCTCGGCGTCGAGTTTTTTCACCACGCGGTCAATTTTTTGTAGCTCGGCCATCAAGTTGGCCTTGTTTTGCAACCTTCCCGCGGTGTCGATCAGAAGCACGTCGACGCCTTCGTCGCGGGCGCGGGCGAGGGCGTCATAGGCGAGGCCGGCCGGGTCGCCGCCTTCGCCGTCGCGCGCCACCACCGGGCAGCCGGTGCGCTCGCCCCAGATTTTCAACTGCTCGACCGCGGCGGCGCGGAAGGTGTCGGCGGCGGCGAGCATCACCGTCAAGCCATCGGCGCGGAACTGGCTGGCGAGCTTGCCGACTGTGGTGGTCTTGCCGGTGCCGTTCACCCCGGCGACCAGCACGACATGCGGTTTGGCGGTGGCGGAGATGGGGAAGGTCTGCGCCACCGGCTCGAGGATGGCGGCGATTTCATCGGCGAGGGTGGCGCGGATTTCTTCTTCGCTGACTTCCTTGCCAAATTTTTCCTTGGCCAGCGCTTGGGTGAGTTCGGCCGCCGTGGCGGCGCCCATGTCGGCGAGGATGAGCAGCTCCTCGAGTTCCTCCAGCGCGTCGTCGTCGAGCCGGCCGCGCGCGAAGATGCC
>PTKB01000110.1 GCA_002937555.1 Alphaproteobacteria bacterium MarineAlpha10_Bin2
CTTCGTCACGATCTCTTCCGGCTTGTGTCTCTTGATTCCCATTCCTTGGTCCTCCTCTACTAACTATAGGGCTGGACCAACTCATTGGGGGAGGATCACTCACAAGACGCGCTAAGCGACATATTGCGGCTAATCCGGCTCAAAGGGTGTGTCTATTTTCAATCAGACTTTTCCTCGCCATGGGGCATGAAAATAGGTGCAACACCATTTGCTCAGTTTCATGTGATCGTACGAGGACAATGCTGGCTAAACCTAAAGGATGAGCAACATTTCCTCGCGACGGGCGATATCATTGTTATCCCCCACGGCACGGCACATGAACTGCTTGATGACCCTAAAACCGAACCCGTGCCAAGCCTCGATATATTGAATGCAATTCAGTCAGGAGAAATACCTTTTCCTGAGGGCGAATTAACTACCCGGCTGCTCTGTGGTCATTTTGAATTTGACCGGGAGCTAACCCACCCTTTCATTACGGATTTGCCATCACTCATCATTGTAAAAGGCATGGGCCGAAAACAGGAAGGATGGTTGGAGGCCATAACGCCAATTCTTGCTGGCGAAACCGGAGCGGGACAACCAGGCTCAGAATCTATTTCAGAACGTTTGGCCGAGGTTCTACTCATTCAGGTATTGCGAATATATCTTCTTGATCAGCCCACCGGACAGGGATTTCTAACCGCCCTCGCCGATAAACGGATCAATACGGCCCTGAAGCTCATACACTCAGGAACCAGCCAAGACATAAAGCTAGACGATATCGCAAAGTCAGTCGGAATGTCGCGCTCCAGCTTGGCCGCGCGGTTCAAAGAATTGGTTGGTGATACGCCGATGAATTATCTGACCGCATGGCGGATGCTCAGAGCGAAAGATATTCTGAGATCGGGAAGCCAACCAATTGTAGAAGTAGCGGAACAGGTTGGATATGCCTCGGAAGCAGCTTTTAGCCGTGCCTTTAAGCGCGCGTACAACCAAAACCCTAGCAACTATCGCCGCACTCGAGAGAGTGCCCAAATATCGAAGATTTAGCTTGGTGTACGAATTTCTTGCGATCAGATAATTGCAGCTGCCGCTCTCACTCAATCCCATTCGCGCGCTGGACTTCCCGCACGAATGTGATGATGGTTTGCACTTCCGCTTCCGTCACCTGCGGCTGCGGCGGCATGTTGCCGAAGCGCCAGTGGTGAGCCTTGGCGCCGTAACGGGCAGCGCGGAGGAAGGCGAAATCGCCGTGGTGATTGGGCTCGTAGATTTTGTGGATGAGGGGTGGGCCATTGTTCGTGCCGCCACCGACCATACCGTGGCACTGGGCGCAATTCTGGATGAAAAGCTGGCCGCCCGTTTGGGCTTCAGGCGATAGTTCCGGCAGCTTGACCGGCACAGCTTCGGCAATGGCCGGCGCCGCCTGCATGAGCGCGAAGGTGGCGAGTACAAGGGTCCGGACACCAAATAATCTCATGCTCATTTTGCCTCTTCCTGAAAATGTTTGGCGAGCGCCATCAGGCGCCTGTCGCGCCAGGCCTGGCGGGCCGGCTGTTCCCTGAGCGGGAGCTTATTGCGCCGTTCGCCATGTGCTTTAGCGATGACGGCTTCCGACCAAGGCTCGGCCGGCTCTCCTTGTTTGACGAATTCGAAGAAACCCGGGCCGAGGCGCGCGGCATAGTCCTGCAAGCCACCGGGCGCGTTAAGGTCGATGGTCTCGAACGGCCCGATGAAGGTCCAGCGCCGGCCGAGGCCCTCCGAGATCGTCTTGTCGATATCCTCGGCCGTGGCGATGCCGGCTTCGAGCAGGCGAAAGGCTTCCCACAACAGCGCCGCCTGGAGACGGTTGGCGATGAAGCCGTCGACCTCGCGGGTGAGGCGCACCGGCGCCATGTCCACGTCGAGCATTAGGTCCCAGCATGTTTGCACTGCCGCATCCGCGGTCCAGGGCGCCGGCACCACTTCGACCAGGGGGATGACGTAAGGCGGATTGATCGGGTGCGCGATCAAACAGCGCGCTGCGCAATCGAGCCCTTCGGTGAACACCGAAGCCGGAATCCCTGAGGAAGACGAGCCGACAATCAGATCCGCGCCCGCCACCTTGTCGATCTCGGCGTAAAATTCGGTCTTCACATCGGCGCGCTCGAAGACGCTTTCCTGGGCGTAGGCGGCGCCATCCAGCGCCTCGGCCAAATTCCCGGCGATGGAAATGCGCGCCAGCGCCGCATCGGCATCGTCCAACAAGCCGAAGCCGACCAATTCGCGCATATTGTCGCCGACCCGCGCCAGCGCCTGGCGCGATTGCGCGCCGTCCCCGTCATAAAGCGAGACCGCATGGCCGGCGCGGGCGAAGACGATGGCCCAGGCGCTGCCGACCAGCCCGGCGCCCAAAATTGCGACTTTGTCCGACATATTTATTTCTCCCAATGGAGTTATGAATTTACGCCGCGTCTGCGGCGGCGTTGAAAGCGGCGAGCGAGCGCTCGATCAGCGCCCGATCTATATCGTCGACGATGAAGACGATGCGCGAGCGCCGGTCGTTGTCGGGCCATGCCTTGAGGTGCATCGGCGGGTGCACGACATGCTGCACGCCGTTGATGACCACTGGCGCCGCCACGCCTTTGACGTTGAGGATGCCCTTGATCCGGAGCACTTTCTCGCCATGGGCATGCAACAACATGGTCATCCAGATGCCGAAGGCGGTCCAGTCGAGCGCTTCATCGAAGGTCAGCGTGAAGCTGTGGATATGTTCATCGTGTCGGTTGACGTCATGGCTGTGGCGATGATCGCCCGCGGTTTTTTCTTCCGCCGCCAACCAGCGCCTGACTTCGGCGCCTTTGGTCCGGGGATCGTAAATATCGGCGCGCAGCAGGCGCTTGACATCGACTTCGCCATCGACCGCTTCGATCAGCTCGGCGGAGGGATTGAGGCGTTCGAGCTTGGCGCGGATACGCGCCGTGTCGGCCGGCTTGGCGATATCGGTCTTGGTCAGAACGATGCGGTCGGCGACGCTCGCTTGCTTCACGGATTCAGCATGTCGTTTTAATTGCTTGAGACCGTTCACCGCGTCGACCGTGGTGATGATGCTGCCCAAGCGGTAGTGATGCTTGATGACGGTATCGGAATTGAGGGTGAAGATAATCGGCGATGGATCGGCGAGGCCGGTGGTCTCGATGATCATGCGCTTGTAACGCGGCACCTCGCCGCGTTCGCGCTTGCCGTTGAGCTCGATGATCGCGTCCTTGAGATCGTCGCGGATGGTGCAGCACAGACAGCCGCTTTCGAGCAGCACCGTGTTCTCGTCCATTTTCTCGACGAGAAAATGATCGAGCCCAACATCGCCGAACTCATTGACCAGGACGGCGGCGTCTCTGAGTGATGGGTGTCGCAGCATGCGATTTAACAGGGTTGTTTTGCCGCTGCCGAGAAATCCAGTGACGATGAAGAGCGGCGTGAGGCGGCTATAGGCTGCCATGGGCGCGAGCTTCCAGGCGGCCGATCAGCTTGGCATCGAGCGGGTCCGCCGTCTTGCGGGTAATGTTTTCCATAGCCTGCCAGAGCTGCGGCAAATTGATCACCACTTCGCTCGCACCGCCGCTGGCGTTTTGCACGATATACTGATTGCCCGCCCAATCGCGCGCGCTGCAGCCATAGTGGCCAAGCACGCGGTTAATAATGGTGATGCGGTAATCCCTCTCTAAATAGCGGCCGCGCCCGCCGGGCGCATCGTCGGAACGGCCCGCATCGGTGCCGGCTTCGGTCCAATGCGGGCCTTCCATCAACACGCCGCAGAGGGCGCACATGATTGCGCTCCCGCGCTATTTCCGTTTCTTGGCGGCCTTGCGCTTCTTCTTGGGCCGCCTGCCGGTGAACGGGATGCGCTTGATGAAATCATCGGCGATTTGATCGAAGGTCATCCAGCGCACGCCGGAATGGCTGTTGATGTGGCCGATGATGCGCTCCAGCATGAGCAGCGTCTGCGGACGGCCGGAAATATCGGGGTGAATGGTCAGGGTGTAAACGGCGTAATCCATCTCGCGGTAGACCCAATCGAATTGATCGCGCCACCAATCCTCGATATCGCGCGGGTTGGTCCAGCCGCCGCTGTTGGGCACGTTCTTCATGAACATCATCGGCGGCAAATCGTCGAGATACCAACTGCCGGGAATCTGCACGATCGGGAAAGTCGAGCCTTTCTTCATCGGCTTCATCCAGCTTTTCGCCGGCTTGGAATAATCGATCAGGGTCCAGCTTTCGTCGATGCGCATCCAATAGGGCGTGAAATCGTTATGCATCTGGCTGTGGTCGTATTTGATGCCGCGCTCCATCAGCAAATGCGGCGTCGCGGGGCTCATTTCCCACCACGGCGCGACATAGCCGGTCGGCCGCTTACCCGAGAGCTTCTTGACCTGAGCGAACGTTTTATCCAACACGTCGGCTTCCTGCTCGGGCGTCATGGCGATCGGATTTTCATGAGTATAGCCATGCAGGCCGATTTCATGTCCGGCGTCGGCGACGGCTTTCATTTCACGCGGAAAGGTTTCGATGGAATGGCCCGGAATGAACCAGCTTGTCTGGATACCGAGCGTGTCGAACAGTTTCAACATTCTGGGCGTGCCGACTTCTGCAGCGAACACGCCACGCGAAATGTCGGAAGGTGAATTGCCGCCCGCGTACGAGCCGATTTGGCCGGCCACCGCGTCGACATCGACGCCGATTGAACAGATGATTTCCTTCTTCGACATTACGCCCTCCATGGCATTTGGGATTGCCGGAGAGTAGGCAAGCGGCGGTGCGAGATCAAGCGCGCAAGCCCTGCCGAGCGCGGAATCCATTCCGCAAAAAAAGGGCAATTCCGTACGAATCCTGTCATCATGGAGATGCGCAAGGAGGGTCGCGGCGTTTGTTAACAACGATCAGACTGACATCCGGTTTGGTGCTATTCGCTTATGTGGGTACGCACCTGATCAACCACTCTTGGGGCCTGGCCTCAATGGAGGCGCTCAATGCCGGGCGCGATATTTTCGTCGCCGTCTGGCGCAGCTGGCCCGGCACGATCCTGCTCTATGGCGGGCTGCTCACCCATTTCATCTTGATCCTGAGGAGCCTTTATAACCGGCGCTCGTTCCGGATCCGCATTTGGGAGGCGGTGCAGATTCTGCTCGGCCTGGCAATACCCTTCCTCCTCGCCGAGCATGCCCTGGGGACGCGCGGGCTGAACGCGACGATCGGGGTCATCGATGATTACATTTATGAAATCCTCGTTCTCTGGGTGTACGCGCCGGAGAAAGGCATCCTGCAAACGGTGCTGCTCGTCACCGCTTGGCTGCATGGCTGCGTCGGCGTCCATTTCTGGCTGCGTCTGAAACCCTGGTACCGGGGCGTTTCGCCCTATCTGCTCGCCTTCGCCATTGTCCTGCCGGTGACGGCGGTGTTCGGCTTCGTTGCTGCCGGGCGCGAAATCAAAGTATTGGCGCAAGATCCGATTTGGCTGGAAGACATGACGCTGCACATCAATTGGCCGGATCAGGCGGCGGTGATTTGGGTCGCCAAATGGAAAGAAATCGTTTGGGAAATTTGCGGCGGGATGTTGGCGCTGGTAGTGCTGGCGCGCGCCGTCCGCTGGCTGGTGGAACGCCGCCGCGGCGTCGTTAGGCTCACCTATCCCGGTGGCCGCGTGACGCAGATCACGCCCGGCATCACGGTCTTGGAAGCGAGCCGTGAAGCGGGCATCGAACATGCCAGCGTGTGCGGCGGACGGGGGCGCTGCTCGACCTGCCGTATTCGTTTGGGTGAAGGGCGCGAACATGTCGAAGCGCCGAGCGCGGATGAGCAAAAGGTCCTGAAACGAGTCGGCGCGCCGGAATCCGTGCGCCTGGCCTGCCAATTGCGCCCGACCAAGGACCTGGAAGTCATCCCGCTGCTGCCACCCAACGCCTCGCCCAAGGACGCCTACCGCAAGCCCGCCCATCTCCAGGGCAGCGAACGGGAAGTGGCGATCCTGTTTGCCGACATCCGCAAGTTCACGCAATTTTCAGAAAATAAGCTGCCTTACGACGTGGTGTTCGTCCTCAACCGCTATTTCCGCGCCATGGGAGAGGTGGTCGAGGAGACCGGCGGCGAGCTCGACAAGTTCATCGGCGACGGCATGATGGCGCTGTTCGGCGCCAACACCACGCCCGAAGAAGGTTGCCGGCGGGCGCTCGAGGCGGCGCGGCGGATGTCGGGAGCGCTCGACGATCTCAACCAGTCGCTCCGGGCCGATTTGGATGAGCCGCTCAAGATCGGCATCGGCATTCATCTCGGGATGGTGATCGTCGGTGAGATGGGATTCTCGAACGCGGTCTCTTTCACCGCCATCGGCGATGCCGTCAACACCGCGTCACGCTTGGAACAGGCGACCAAGGAGCATGCCTGCCAGCTGATCGTCTCGGAAGATATTTGCAAGCGCGCCGGCGTTTCCCTGGACGGGTTCCCGTTGCAGGAAATCCCGATTAGAGGGCGCCAACAGCCGGTGCAGATCCGCTGCATCGAAAAAGCGTCTGACATGACGGAAGTCGAATTGCAGCTCGGCCGGCGAAGCCGCCGCGACCGCGCTTCGGCGGCGGAGTAAGCGCTGCCTTGCGCCTAGGGCAGTACCCTTTCGGCGCGCAGATCCGCGGCGAAACCGGCGCTCGGGCGGATGTCCGGTAGGCGCAGATAGGCCAGCAACGCCAGCAGCACAGTGGCGGCGAGAAAACCGAACATCGCGCGGTAGGCGTCCACCGGTGCGGCGCCCGCCGTCGCCGGAAATGCGCCCATTATGAGGCCGGTCACGGATTGCAGGACCGCCGGGCCACCCATCAGCGCAATCGACAACATCGCGATGCCGCGGCCGGCCAGCCGATCGGGAAAGAGCGCCCGCCCGTGTCCGGCGATGACGATATTGTAAGCGCTGCAAAAGCTGATCAGGACAAGGAGCGCCGCCGCCAGGGCGAGCGGCGGATGCGGTATGAGCGCCAGCAGTAGGAACGAGACCAGCACCAGCACGGCGCTCCCCGCGACCAGCCATTTGCGCGTGTCCAGGCGCACCTCCAACGGACCGAAGGCGATATTGCCGACGATCAGGGCGAGCGCCATGAACAGCAGGATATTGCCGCTGGCGATGGTATCGAGGCCATGCACATCGGCGAGGTAAGGTCCGCCCCAAAGGCCGAGAATGACCGTCAGCACGGGATAGGAGGCGAAGGCCATGCCCATGACGGTCGGCAGGCGCGGCGTTTTCAGGACTTCGAAGACGCCGGTGACGCTCTCTTTCAGACCCTCGGGCCGGGTGGTGGCGGGTTCCTTGCCGGGCGGTGCGTCGCGCACCAGGAGATAGATCAGCAGCGCGCCCAATGCGGTCAGCGCGCCGGCGCCGAAGAAGGCGTAGCGCCAACCGATGCTCTCCGCTGCCAGGCCGAGCGGCGTCGTCGCCAGCAAGACGCCGATGCCGCCGAGCGCGATCATCCGCCCCATCCATGTGGCGAAGCGCTCGGCCGGCGCCCAGCGGCCGAAGACGAACAGCGCGCCGACCAGCACGCCGCTGACGCCGAGGCCCATCATCAAACGGCCGGCCAAGAGACTGGCGAAGCCGTCGGCCAAGCCATACGTCACCGCGCCGGCTACGGCAAAAGTCAAGATGACCGGCAGCGTGCGGCGCACGCCGAAGCGGTCGAACAACATGCCGAGCGGGATTTGCGCCGCTGCGAAGGACAGGAAGAAGACGCCTGTGAGCCCGCCCAACGCCTCGGCGGAGAGGCCGAATTCGGCGCTTAATTCCTTGGCGATGACGCCGTTCGACGTGCGGTAGAACTGGCTCATCACATAGGCCAAGCCGATCACGGCGACGATGGTGGCGAACTGGCGGCGGCGATTGTCAGATTTCATCGAATGCCGGACGGGTTGACGGGTGAGGGCGAAGGCTGCGGAAATACGGCGGCACTGCTTGGCCTGCACGCCGGCCCGCGATAAACTTGTTTTTATTATGAACTGGCTATGACGGCCAATTCGACTTAGGTGAATAGAATAAAATTCAAAATGCTCAAGAGAAAATGACAAAATCGCGGGCATTCAGGGGAGTTCTCACCATTTGCGCTGCGCTCGTATGGGGGATCATCGTCTCCCCGCCGGCGCAGGCAAGTTTCGAGGACGGCGCACAGGCCTATTTGGCGCAGGATTATGTGGCCGCGCTGGAAGAGTGGCGCCCGCTCGCCGAGGAAGGCAACGCGGAGGCGCAGTTCGGCATTGGCCTGTGCTACGAAAACGGCCGCGGTGTGGAGCGCGATTTGACGCAGGCCGCCATCTGGTACCGCAAGGCGGCCGAGCAAAACCTCGACGAAGCCCAGTTCAATCTCGGCAATCTTTATCTCAACGCGTCGGGCGTTCCCAAGGACCCGGTTGAGGCGATGCGCTGGTTCCGCCGCGCCGCCGAGCAGGACATGCCGCACGCGCAAGTCAATCTCGGCTATTCCTACGAGACCGGCACGGGCGTGGCGCGCGATGCGGTCAAGGCGGTGGCCTGGTATCGCCGCGCCGCCGAACAGGATTTTCCGCAAGCGCAATATTATCTTGGCGCCGCTTATGAGCGCGGCAGCGATGTCGACAAAAACCTTCGCATCGCCGCCTCCTGGTATCAGCGCGCCGACGATCAAGGCGTGGTGCTCGCCGGCAAGCGCCTCGATGTGCTCA
>PTKB01000111.1 GCA_002937555.1 Alphaproteobacteria bacterium MarineAlpha10_Bin2
AAGTATGACGGCGTGTTTACCGTGCAAACGCGCGGTGACGGCCCGCTTGGCATGATGGTCGCCGATGTCACCAGCGCCGGCGCGCTGCGTGGTTACGCCGATTTTCATGCAGACATCCTCCGCGCCGCATTGGCGGGCGGTGAAGAAGGCTCGGTTCCCCGCCTGTTGGGCGCCGGACATCTCGCCTTCACCGTCGATCAGGGACCGGATACGGAGCGCTATCAGGGCATCGTGGCGCTGGAAGGCACGAGTTTGAGCGAATGTGCGCATAATTATTTCCGCCAATCCGAACAGATCGCGACCGCGATCCAACTCACGGCGGAATGGGTGGCGGGCGTTTGGCGTGCCGGCGCCCTGATGCTCCAGCACGAGCCGGGCGGCGGCGGATATGACCGGCCGCTCGGGCGCGATGCGCTTCCCGATACACCGGGCGCCGGACTTGAGGACCAGGAGGCGAACGAGGATTGGCGCCGCGCCGTGATCCTCATGAGCAGTGTTTCGCCAACCGAACTTCTCGACCCGACACTGGGTTCCGATGATTTGCTGTTCCGCCTGTTTCATGAGGAATCGGTGCGCGTACATGCGCCGCGCCCGCTCGCCTTCGGTTGCCGCTGTTCGCGCGCCCGCGTCGAATCCACGCTAAAGGCGCTGCCGCGGGACGAGATCAAGGCGTTAAATATCGATGGCCGGGTGGTCGTGACGTGCCAGTTCTGCAATAAGTCAGAATCGTTTGGCGATATTGATCTCGATGCCATATATGCGGCGTGATGTCGAAATGGGACCTAAGCGGCTTAACCGCTCATAAGGAGAAAGCGGCCATGCTAGGGCGGCTCAACAAAACGAAAACTTTGATGATTGCGATTTCACTGATCGCGATGACCGTTTTGAGTGCCTGTGAGACGACGGTTTCGAGCCCGGTCATCCCAGAGCTTTCGTTCAAGCATCTGCCCGCGTTGAAGTTTGCCGTTGGACGTATAGAAACTGTTGAGAATTATCGTTCTCCGTTGCGGCCGCCCAATGTCGAGCATCTCTTTCCCACCCCGATCTCCGCCGCGCTGCGCCGCTGGAGCGATGACCGGTTAAAAGCGGAAGGCGGAACCAACGTCATGCACGTCATCATCGAAGACGCCAGCGCGGTGCTTGAAGAATTGGAGACCAACAAGGATTTGGAGGGCCTGTTCACCACCGAACAAGCCGAGCGGGTTGATGCCCGCATACAGGTCAGAATCGAAATCACCGATGAAAACGGTACGGTCCTAGCTTTCACGAACACCGAGGCGGTGCGCTCTCGGACCACGCCCGAGAATGTTTCACTCAGCGAGCGCGACCAAATCTATAACGATCTGACCATGGTCTTGATGAACGATTTCAATACCAGCCAGGAGCAAAGTATCAGGCGTTATTTCGACGCATATCTGAAGTAGCCGGTCTAACGGTAGCCGGTCGTTACGCCCCGGCACGGCTCAATCCGTGTCTTTATCCTTCGAACGGGCGCGATCGACGAATTTTTTTCCGTCCTGTTCCAAATCGCGCCGCTCGGCGCTGATTTTCTCCGCCAAACGCTCCATTCTCGTGCGCCCCTTGCGCGCCTTGTTCAAGCTCCCGGCCTTGCGCTTTTCCTCTTTTTTCCGCTGCTTGCGGTACTGGTTGAGATTCGTAATCTCCGCCATCGCTTGCGACCTTCCTTGGCTTGCGCGCCGTTCGGAGCCCTCAGGCGCTTCACTCCGACCGGCTTGGTAAGGTAGCCTAACCCAAATGAAAGCTGTTGTTAATATCGCTTCCCGCGACGCCCCGACCGGGCTAGTTGGCGTGCACCCGAGCGAGTTGCGATGAAAATTCTCTATGGCGTGCTCGCCTTCATCGTCCTTGTGGTCATCGCGGCATTCGTGGTGCCCAGCCTCATAGATTGGAACAGCTATAAACCTGAAATTTCAGAGCGCATCGAAGCCCTGACCGGGCGGCAATTATCGATCGATGGAGATATCGAAATCGCGCTCCTGCCGAGCCTGAAATTGCGTATTTCCGATGCCCGTCTGTCCAATCTGGAGGGTGCCAAGTCCGCCGATATGGCGCGTCTTCAAGCACTCGATCTGCAGCTTGCTTTAGGGCCGCTCCTGTCCGGCGAATTCCAGGTATCCAGCCTCGAATTGATCGATCCCGTGATCGAGTTGGAGCGCCTGGCGGATGGGCGTGGGAATTGGCGCTTCGAACCTACCGACGACAGTGCCGCCGAGGCTGATGGCGGCGCCTCGGGCGAAGACGCAGAACAAGACGCCACCGCCATAAGCATGGATTCGGTGTCGATCGTGAACGGCACTGTCATCTACCGCGACAGCGCCTCCGGCAGGGTCGAATATATTCAACGCGTGAATGGGACGCTCTCCGCCCAATCTCTCGAAGGCCCGTTTCGCGGCGAGGGCAGCCTAGAGGTACGCGGCCTCGAAGTATCATTCCAGGTCGCCAGTGGGCGCAAACGCGACGACGGACATATGCCGGTCTCCTTGAAAGTCGAGTTGGGCGATGACTTGGCGCAGGTCGGATTCGAAGGCAAGATTTTCGCCCGCGATGCCGGCAGCGACGGTGCTGGAACTTTGCGGGCATCCGGGCCCGACTTGGCGGCAATGCTCGACGCGTTCGGTTTCGCCGGCGCGCAATCGCTGGCCGCCGAGAAATTCTCGCTCAAGGCCGCGGCGGAATTCTCGGAAACCGGACTGACACTCGATGAACTGCAATTTCGTCTCGGTGAGACCCAAGCCAACGGCGCCATCGCCTATGTAACTGGCGCGCCCGCACAATTGGATGCGGCACTCACGATAAACCGTTTCGACCTCGACAAGATCGCGCAAAACGGCACCGCGCAAGAATCGATCGGCGAAGCGGAGGCGGCAAGCGGCGAAAGCCGCGTAGACGGCGGCGCGGACGACACTGCTGCCGAGAATGGTATCGACAATTATCTCGCCCTGCTGCCCGCCGATCTCGCCGCCTCGGTCGATCTTGAAGTTCAAACGCTGCGCTATCTCGATGGCGTGGTGCACCAGGCGCATGCCGTACTGTCGCTGGACCAGGGTGTCGTCACCGTTCAGCAAGCCTCTGCTCTGTTGCCGGGCGGCAGCAATGTCGCTCTGTTCGGCCAATTCACACCGGCTGAGGGCGGGGCGCGCTTTGACGGTCAGGTGGAAATGGTGTCCGACGATGTCCGCGCCGTTATTTCTTGGCTCGACCTGTTTGATGCTTCGGACATACCGACCGACCGCTTGCGGCGGTTTAGCCTAACTGCCGAGCTCAACGCCAACGCGACCGGCGGCGAGCTCACGGCGCTTGATCTCCGTATCGATGCCTCACGCCTCAAAGGCTACGCCAATTTCGCGCTCGGAACGCCAAACATTTTCGACGCCAATCTGCATTTAGACCGCCTCAATGCGGACGCCTATTTGTCCGGGGCCGGAGACACCGGACAAGCTCACGGCGCAGCGGATGCCGGCGCCGAGGCAACGGCGGGATCGGCAAGCGGCATTGCAAGCGGCTCTGCATCGGGTGCGCCGCTGGAAAGCGGCGGTCTCGCCATACTCGATACGCTGGATGCCACCTTGAATTTGACGGCTGGCCGCCTCAGCTATGGCGGCGCGATACTTTCAGGCGTTACGCTCGAAGGCGGTCTCAAAAATAATATTCTCACACTGCGCCGGCTCGACGTGTCGGATCTTTCCGGCGCCAAACTGGCGCTCAGTGGCGAGATCCGGGATCCGACCGGCGAAGCGGACGTCAATCTTAGCTTTGATGCCAAAGCCGATTCGATTCTCGGCCTAATTCGCGTCGCCGGTATCGCCCCCAGTTTTCGCGCCGACAATCTAGGCGCCGTCAGCCTGTCGGGCAGCCTCTCCGGAGGACGTGAATCGGTCAACTTGAACGCTCGGCTTGATACCCGGCCTGCCGTGATGTCTGTGGTCGGAAGTATCGGCAATCCGCTCGACGATGCTGTCCTCAATATAGGCCTGGAGGTGCGCGCGCCGGACACCGCGGAACTTCTGCGCGCGGCTGGTATGACGCCGCCCAAACTGGCACGGCGGCTCGGCGCACTCGTCCTCGATGGTGGTCTCGATGGCGGCTTTGGGGCGCTAAACATGAGCCTCTCCGCGCGCGCCGCCGGCAATCATCTACAGCTGGCCGGCGATCTCGCCGATGTTACCGGCGGCGGACGCTACAACCTCGTGTTCGACCTCGCCAATCCCAAATTTGCCGCGTTGGCCGAGCTGATAAGCGGCAGCGCCTATGACGGCGAAGAGGTAGGCGAAGTACGCATCAAGGGCCGCCTGTCGGGCGACGCAAACGGGGCGTCGATTTCGAATTTGAATGTGTCTCTCGGGAAAACCCATATCGTCGGCATGGCGGATCTCGAATTGGGCGGCCCGGTGCCGGTATTGCGCGCTGATCTGGAAGCCGGGCTGCTCGACGCCGGGCTCTTCATCGGTGGCGCCAGGGCCGGAGCGGCGCAATCCGATGCGGCTGGGTCCAGTGGCGCCGCCACCGCAACGGCGGATGCCGAACTTGCGGCGCAAAGCGGGGTACCGCGCGAACAACGCCAAGCGGGACAATGGTCGCAAGAACCGTTTGATCTGTCGCCGTTGGCCGAATTCGAGGCCGATATTTCCGTGCTTGCCGAGGCAATTCTGGCCGGCGGCTACCGATTCGATCAGGCCGAGATCAAATTCCGCGTTACCGGTGGCGCGTTGGAAATCGATTCCCTGCGCGGGCGCATTTTCGACGGCCTGTTGGAAGCCCAGGGCCGCGTCGCCGATGCCCAACCGCCGCAGGTCAATCTCGCGTTCAAGCTGAGCGGCATGGATATGGCCCAGGCGCTGCGCCAGGCCGCGCAAACAATCGCTGTGACAGGACGGGCCAGCCTTGACGGCCGCTTCGCCAGCGAAGGCTATAGCGAATTTGATCTGGTCCGCGCCTTGCAAGGCGACGCCACGCTGAACGCCGGGAACGGGACGGTCGAGGGGCTGAATCTTCGTGTTCTCAGCGATCGGCTGGGCGAGCTCAACGATCCGACCGACTTTCTCAAATTGGCGGATATCGGTCTCTCAGGCGGCACCACCCGACTCGATTCCCTCGACGGCACCATCCATGTCAAGAACGGTCTGGCAACCACAAGCGACCTTCTTGTCCTTGCCGATGGCGGGCGTGGCAACATTCGCGGCACGGCCGACTTGCCATCCTGGCGGCTCGACCTGACGGCGCTGTTCGATCTGACGGACCACCCCAAAGCGCCGCCGGTGGGCGTTCGATTGACAGGCGCCATCGACAATCCGGCGCGCGAGCTTTTGATCTCGGAAATGCAGGCCTATCTGATCGAGCGCATGGCCACGACAGCGGTCGGCAAACTTATCGTGCCCAAACTGCGCAAGGGCGCCAAAGCCGAGCCCGGTTCGATCGAAGATGCGCTGTTGCGCGGAATCTTCGGCGACCCGGAGGACGATACGCCGCAACGTTCAACGGACGGTAGCCAATCGCCACCGGCCGATGATTCGGAACCCGATTCGATCGAGGAATTGCTCCTGAAGGGACTCCTTGGTGACTCTTTCGCCAACGCACCCACCGCCGCGCCGCAACCGACCGAGCAATCCGAGCCAGCGCTGGCGCCGCAACGGGGAGACACGGATTCCACGGGGCTGGCGCCACAAAAAGACAGTGCGGAGCCGGCGGCGCTCGCCCCGCAACAAGGTGAAAGCCGTGTCGAACGCGCGCCCGCGCCCGCGCCCGCGCCCGCTCCGGCCCCGGAGCCCATCCCCGAGCGTGCCGCGGACGACCCGCTGTCGCCGCAAGATATTCTGCAGGGTGTGTTCGACATTCTTAGCGACTAAGCCAAGAAACAACGCGCCGTTTCATGACCAGCCGTGCCTCACCGTCGGGCCTGGGTGGGAGGGGTGAGCCGAGCGCTCACTGCGCGGTTTGATTACCCCTCTCCCAAGCCCTCTATCCTCGGGGAAAGGGTATTTGACCGTGCCCGGCTACTTGACTATTTCTTTCAGCACAAACACCCTGAGCGCGCTTGAGAGATTGCCCGCTCGCATGCGGTCCACCTCGGTCACCAGCGCACCCAGTGTGACGCCCCGGGCCGCCGCAATCACCTTCAGGGCGTGCCAGAATTCCGGCTCCAGCGACACAGACGTCCGGTGGCCTTCGATGGCGACGGAATATTTGCCGATTGCCCGCGCCATGGGCGCAGCCCGTTGCCCTATTTGCTCGGGCCGACCATCTTCAGCGGGTCTACCCATTTATCGAATTCGGCCTCGCTCAACAGACCCAAAGACAGCGCCGCCGCTTTCAATGTCGTGCCGTCCGTATGCGCTTTTTTTGCCGCCTTCGCTGCGTTGTCGTAGCCGACATAAGGGTTGAGCGCCGTCACCAGCATTAGCGATTCATGCAGCAACTGCTCGATGCGGGAATGGTTTGGCTGGATACCGCGCACGCAATTGTCGTTGAAACTGCGCGCGCCGTCCGCCAACAGGCGGATCGATTGCAGCAAATTGTAGATCATCACCGGTTTGAACACGTTGAGTTCGAAATGGCCGTTCGAACCCGAGACCGTAATCGTGGTGTGATTGCCCATCACTTGTACGCACACCATGGTCAACGCTTCGGATTGAGTGGGGTTGACCTTGCCGGGCATGATCGATGAGCCGGGTTCGTTGGCTGGCAGCGCGATCTCGCCGATGCCGCAGCGCGGGCCGGAGCCGAGCAGGCGGATATCGTTGGCAATCTTCATGAGACTGGCGGCGATGGTATTGAGCGCGCCCGACATCTCCACCAGCGCGTCATGCGCGGCCAAAGCCTCGAATTTATTCTCCGCGGTCTTGAAAGGAAGACCAGTCAATTTGACCACTTCTGCCGCGAACGCCTTGTCAAAACCCACCTTCGCGTTGAGACCGGTGCCGACCGCCGTCCCGCCCTGGGCAAGTTGGCAGAGACGGGGCAGCGCAGACTTGACGCGCGCCAGGCCGTATTTCACCTGCGTCGCATAGCCGGAAAATTCCTGCCCCAGAGTGAGCGGTGTGGCGTCTTGTAAATGGGTGCGGCCGATCTTGACGATGGATTTGAACTCCGCCGCCTTGCTGTGCAGGCCGGCGTGCAACTCGCCCAGTGCCGGCTGCAGCTCGCCGCAAACCTGTTCGACGGCGGCGATATGCATGGCGGTGGGAAAAGTGTCGTTGGAGGATTGACCGCGATTGACATGATCGTTGGGATGCACCGGGGTTTTTTGCCCCATGGGTTTCTTAAGAATCTCGGCGGCGCGGTTGGCGATGACCTCATTGGCATTCATGTTGGATTGCGTGCCCGAGCCGGTCTGCCAGACGACGAGCGGAAAATGCGCGTACAGCGCGCCGTCCATCACCTCCCGCGCCGCCTGTTGCAACGCCTTGGAGATGCCCTTGGGAAGATCGCCCTGGCGAGCGTTCACCCGCGCTGCGGCGAGCTTAACAATGCCCAGCGCGCGCACCAGCGGATCCGGCAGGCGTTCGCCGCCGATCTTGAAATTCTGCAGGCTGCGCTGGGTCTGGGCACCCCAATAATTTTCCGCCGGCACCTTGATCTTGCCAATCGAATCGCTTTCTATCCGCGTTTTCGCTGTCTTGCTCATTGGTTTCGCCGCCCTCCGCCTAGTTTCCGGTTGATCGGCGTTTCATAGCACAGCGTGGGCTGGCTGTGTCACAATGCTAGCCAATCCCCGCGCCGCATGGTTTACATTCCCCGCCATGGCAGATCTCACTATTCCCAACCGCCCGGCCTTGGCCGGAGCGCTCAAGAAAGCGATGCGGCAACATCGCGCCGGCCGCCTCGATGCGGCGGAAGCCGGCTATCGCCGCGTGCTTACCGCCGATCCCGGCAATGCCAACGCCAATCATCAACTCGGCCGTATCCTGACTCGATCGAAACGCCTCAAGGAAGCGTTCGCCCTGCTGCGCCGGGCCACCAAGGCAGCGCCTAAAAGCGCCCAATTCCTCATCAGCTTATCCGATGCCTGCCGCTCGGCCGGACGCGTCAAGGAGGAAGTGGCGGCGCTTGAGGCGGCGCTCGAACTCGCACCCAAACAAAGCCTGATTCTCCACCGATTGTGCGCCGCGCTGATCAAGCTGGGCCGTTACAAGGCGGTCGTCGTTGCCGCAGAGCGCGCGCTCAAGCTCGATCCCTCCAGCGCCCTCGCCCATAACAATCTCGGCGTCGCGCTGCAGGCGCTGGATCGCACGGAAGAAGCCGAGCGCGCCTATCGGAACGCTCTCGAACATATGCCCGAATATCCCCAGGCGCTCAGCAATCTCGGCGTCGTATTGCAATCGACCGGGCGCAAGGAAGAAGCCGAGACAAGTTACCGCCGCGCCATCGAACTGAAGCCCGACTACATGCAGGCACTTGGCAATCTTGTCGCGCTCATTCAGGAATTGGGCCGGGCGGAAGAGGCCGAAGAGATGTACCGCCGCGTGATCGATCTATCGCCCGATTAGGCGGAAGTGCACAACAATCTCGGCAATCTTCTGCAAGACCAGGGACGCTTGGAAGAGTCGCTGGACTGTTACCGCCGCACAATCGAGATCGTGCCCAAACACCGTCTTGCCTACAACAATATGGCATTGGCGCTCCAGGATCAGGGCAAGCTTGACGAGGCGCTGGCGAGCCTCACGCGTCAGGTCG
>PTKB01000112.1 GCA_002937555.1 Alphaproteobacteria bacterium MarineAlpha10_Bin2
TTGCCGCAGGCGACCAGAATATCCCATGAAAATCGCTCCGCTGTGTGATCGCCGCCAGGCGCGGTGAGCTCGACGATCTGCCCCCAAAGGTTGTCGGCCCGGCTGTGAGCGGCATCGATATTGTCGGCGCCGCGGCGCTGATTCTTGGTCAGGCTGAGATAAAGCTTGCCTGCATCAGGGTCGACGGCGACACCCTCGGGCCGGTCCATCGGTGTGGCGCCGAGGAGATCGGCGGCGCGGCGCGTCTCGATGGCGATATCGGCTTGCGACTGAAATCCGTTCTCCGGTGTCAGTGGGCCATCGCCGAAGATGAGCGGCAGCCATGCCACGCCGCCATCCGCATCGAAGCGGGCGACGGAGAGGGTGCCATGGTCGAGGAGATCGCCGTTCGCTACGCCCAACGCTGGGTCAAAAGTGCGCGTTGAAACGAAGCGGAAGAAATATTCGAAATAATAATCATCGGCGGTATAGACGATTACGCGGCCATCGCCATTGATGACTGGGGCCGCCCCCTCATGGGTAAAGCGCCCGAGCGCGGTGCGTTTGACCGGAATGCTTTCGGGATCGCGCGGGTCGATCTCGACGATCCAGCCGAAGCGGTTGGCTTCGTTGGCCTCGCGGTCGATGTTCCAGCGGCGCTCAAACCGGCTCCAGGCGTAGCCGCGGCCAGGAATGCCGAGGCGGCGGTAATTGCGGCTTTCCGGATGGTCGACCAGCGCCGGATCGACGTCGGCTTCGCGGTCATCGGCGATATCGCTACCGAAGCAATAGGTGAAATTTTCTTCCGCCGTCAGCCAGGTGCCCCAGGGCGTCATGCCGCCCGAGCAATTGGCGGCGGTGCCGATGACCCGCGTGCCAGAGGGATCGGCCGAAGTCTTCAGACGGGCGTGACCCGCTGCCGGGCCGGAGAGCCGCATCACCTGCCGCCGGTGGTGATGCGCCGGGCGAAGCGGCTGTCAGGCACGACCGCCCAATGGCCGCCCGGGTGGCGCGAGACTTCGACAATGGCGCCGCCGATCGCCGCCATTTCGATTTCGGCAAGCGCGCGCGTGGCCTGGCTGAATTCTTTGTCATAAGCGCCGAGGCCGGGAAACATCAGCTCCTCGATGCAATATTCGTGATTGACGCAAAGGAGGCCGTGGCGCGAATTGTCCGAGCCCCAAGGCAGCGGCAGATAGCCGATAAAGTCGCTGTTGTAGCCGAATTGTGTGGTTTGGGCGGCGGCGCTCTGACGATGCGGATCGAAGGCCGGCGCCGCCGCCATGACGCCGTCGCCCCAGCGCATCAGTACGCGCGCGTCATGGCCGGGCGCGACATGATGATGCCCATCGATGCCATGGGTGATGGCTTCGAAGCCGAACCCGGCCGTCTTGGCGGCGGATGCGCGCGGCACGGTTCCGGCGGCGGCGAACGCGAGGCCAGCGCCGAGAAAGCCGCGCCGGGTCAGGCGTAACTTAGCCATACCGCCGAACGCCGCGGCGCCGTTATGCCGTCCAAACCGCTCATTCATCGCGGCGCATGATAGCGCGACCGGGGGATCTCCGTACTAGGCCAGCCCGCTATCCTCGATAATCTCCATGATTTCGGTGCGCACCCCGCCTGGAGCGACGAAAAAGGCGATGCGGCGGCGGCCGAATTCGGCCTCAATTTCCTGCGGTTCCATAAAGAAAGTTGCGCCCTCGCGTTTCAGCGCCGCGACGCGGGCGTCGAAGTCCTCGACTTCGAACACGACGTGGAGAAAGCCGAGCGGTAGGTCTTCGCCGAGCAGATCCTCATAGGGCGCGCGGGTAAAGAGGAAGATGCGAGTATCGCCGAGACGCAAGAGGCGGTAGTCGCAGCCGAGCACGGTGCCTTTGATGCGCGGCTCGGCGTTCAGCGTCCTCACATAGAAGGCGCTCGCGTCTTCGAGGTCCGCGACCTTGACCGCATAGTTCCACAGTTTCATGTCACGCTTGCTGGCGCAGGACGAAGCGCTGAATCTTGCCGCTCGGCGTTTTGGGGAGTGCGTCCTTGAAGATGACTTTGCGCGGATAGGCGTGCGCCGAGAGGCGGGTGCGGGTGAACTGCTGCAATTCTTGCGCCAACTCGGGCGAGCCGTTGTGGCCGTCGCGCAGCACCACGTAGGCGACGACGATCTCGCCGCGTTCTGCATCGGGCGCGCCGATGACGGCGGATTCGGCGACCGCCGGGTGCTCGATCAGGCAGCTCTCGACGTCGAACGGACCGATGCGGTAGCCGGCGGAGAGGATGATGTCGTCGGAGCGGCCAAGAAAAGTAACGCTGCCGTCGGCGCCAAGCTCGGCAGTGTCGCCGGTGAGGTAATAAGGCCCCTCAAGCAGCGATTCCTTTTGATCGCGGTAGCCCTGGAAGATATAGAGCGGCGATTGGCTGGTATCGACGGCGAGTATGCCGGATTCGCCGGGGCCGATTTCTTGCCTGTCGTCATTGAGAACAACCATGCGGAAACCGGGCAACGGCAGGCCCATCGAGCCGGGGCGGACGGTGTGGCGAAGCCCGTGGTGATTGCACACCAACATGCCGGTTTCGGTCTGGCCGTAGTGATCGAAGACCGGGCAGCCGAGATGGTCCTCGATCCAGTGGAACACTTCCGGATTCAACGGCTCTCCGGCGCTGCACACCGCGCGCAGGCTGCTGTTGCAGGCATCGGCCAATTCACCGCCAGCCGCCATCATCAACCGGTACGCCGTCGGCGCCGACGCCGCCAGGGTGATGCGGTATTTTTCCAGCATTTGGTAAGTGCTGTCGACCGTGAAGCCGCCTTCGTAGAAGTGGGTCGGGTTGCCCATTAGCAGCGGCCCGATAACCGCATAGAACAGGCCATAGGCCCAGCCCGGATCGGCCATGTTCCAATAGCGATCGTCCGGGCGGAGACCGACGCCGTATTTCATATAGACGATGAAGCCCGGCAGCGACTTCACCGGCACCGCCACCCCCTTGGCGCTGCCGACGGTGCCGGAAGTGAAGGTGAGGATGAACGGGTCCTCGGCGGTGCGCATGACCGGTTCGAAATCGCTGGGCTGCGCGGCAAGCGCCTGGCGGAAATCGATGTCGCCGGCGCGCACCTCTTCGTCGGCGGCGCGCGCTACCAACATTACCGGCGGTGCATCGGCGACCTCGTCGAGCTTGGGCCGGTTGACGGCATCGGTCACCACCAGGCGAGCGGCGCTCCTCTGCAGGCGGTATTCGATCGCCTTGGGGCCGAAAGCGGTGAACAGCGGCACATAGACCGCCCCGGCGCGCCACACCCCGAGCGCGACCGTGAACAGATCGGGGATGCGCGGCAGCATGCAGGCGACTTGATCGCCCGGACGTACGCCTTGCGCGGTGAGAAGATTGGCGAAGCGCGCCGCGCGCGCCTGCAATTCGGCGAAAGTGAGCGTCTCGCTGGTGCCATGGGCGCCTTCCCAATAAAGCGCGATGCGCTCCGATTCGGCATAGCGGTCGCAGCACTCGACGCAAACATTGAGGCCGCTCTCAAGATCGCCGGTAAGCAGCTCGGTTATCTCTTCGAGCCGGAACGCTTCGGCGAAATCGCTGTAATCGGGAACATTACTCGCCATTAAAAATCTCCCCCGTAACGCCTATGCTGGCAATTCATTGTCGCGATAGTGCCGCGCGCGTGAGGATACGGCGCATGTTGCCGGGCGCCATCAATTTGTCCGGCGAGAAGGTCAGCGATACGGCGCCGAAGAGTTGCGATCGGCCTTCCGGGTCAGTGGCGAGCGCGTGGTTGAAGGCGGCTTGCTCGGCGCTGGGCTTGGCAAACGCCGCGAGGCGCAAAGTGAAATTATAATAGGGCAACAGCCAGGCATCGCGCGCGCGTTCGTATTCTGCCAATTCCGTATGCAGCGTTTTAGCCGCGCCGAGACCGCGGTCGACAGCTTTGGCCAGCATATCGGCGCTGGCGAACGCGCCGGCGATACCTTGCGCCGTGACCGGGTCCTTCTTCATGCCGGCATCGCCGACCAAGGCCCACCCCGGGCCGCAGCTGCGGCGCACGAAGCTGCGCGTGCAACCGGAAAAAAAGCGGTCGACCTGCGTCCCCTGCTTTAGCTTATCGGCGAGTTCCGGTGCGATGTGTCTCAACATGTCATGAAAGGCCGCTTTCTTGCGCCGCCGAGAGCGCAGAAAATCGCCGTGCAGGAGGTTTGCCGCGACCAGCACGGAGCCGTCGCTGGAGGGAAAGGCGAACGCGCCGGCACCCTCGCGGATCGTAATGTGAAGATGATCGACCGGCACGTCCCGCCAATAGCTCCAGATGTTGCTTTGCAACGGCGGCTCCACATGATGCTCGGCGGCGCCGACGCATTTGGCAACTATCGAGGCTGGCCCATCGGCGCCGATGACCAGCCCTGCCCGGGCGCTGAACGATTGCCCCTTGCCATCCTTGGCTTGGACGCCGACGACACGCCCGTCCTCGAACAGCAACCCGTTGACCCGGCAGTTGTCGCGCAATTCGGCGCCGGCGTTTACCGCCGCCCGCGCCAATTCACCGTCGAGTATATCGCGCCGCGGCGCCGCCGAGCGTGCCATGCCGGCAAACGGCGGCGGCGCACCGTGTAGAAACGCGCCGTGCAAATCGATGCTCCAATCGACGAAGCTCGTGGCGCGCTCCTCGATGGCATCGAGCAGTCCCCAGGCTTCGAGGTAAGCCAGACCCATGGGATGAATAAGATGAGTGGAATGGGCCATGTTGGAGGGAACGGCGGCCTGCTCCAGCAGCAGCACGCGATGGCCTTTCCCCGCCAACAGCATCGCCACCGGCGCCCCGGCACAGCGCGCGCCGACCACGATGACGTCATACTGGGCTGGAGATGTTGCGGTCATGGCGTGGCGCGCCAATCCGGGGGCGGAATGCCGCTTAGGTCAGCCCGGCGAGGCCTCTCAAGACGTAATGCAGAATGCCGCCATGGCGGAAATATTCGGCTTCTTCCGCCGTGTCGATGCGGCATTTGAGGTCGAGGTTTTCGGCCGTGCCGTCGGTGCGGGTAATACGGCAGGCGATGGTCATGCCGGGGGTGACGCCGACGGCGACGCCTTCGAGATCGATCACCTCGGAGCCGTCGAGGTTAAGGGTCTTGCGAGTGACGCCGTCGGGGAAGAGCAGCGGCAAGACGCCCATGCCGACCAGATTGGAGCGGTGGATGCGCTCGAAGCTCTCGGCGATCACCGCCTTCACGCCGAGGAGCCGCGTTCCCTTGGCGGCCCAGTCGCGCGACGAGCCGGTGCCGTACTCCTTGCCGGCGATGACCACCAGCGGCGTGTCTTCGGCCAAATAATCCATTGCCGCGCCGAACATGGTGGTCTCGACGCCGTCGGGCATATGGCGCGTCACGCCGCCTTCGGTGCCGGGGGCAAGTTCGTTGCGGATGCGGACATTGGCGAAGGTGCCGCGCATCATCACCTCGTGGTTGCCGCGCCGGGAGCCGTAGGAGTTGAAATCCGATTGCGCCACCTGACGCTCGACGAGATAGTCGCCACACGGCGAATCATATTTGATGGCGCCGGCCGGCGAGATGTGGTCGGTGGTGACGCTGTCGCCGAGGAGCGCCAGAATGCGCGCGCCGCTGACGTCGCTGAGCGCCTCGGGCTCGGCCCCCATGCCGTCGAAATAGGGCGGGTTTTTGACATAGGTGCTGCCGTCCTGCCAGGCGTATGTCAGCCCCTTGGGCGCATCGATGGCCTGCCATTCGGCGCTCCCGGTAAAGGCATCGGCATATTGCTCGCTGAACATTTCCGGCGTCACCGACTGGGCGATGGCGGCGCGCACCTCGTCGTTGCCGGGCCAAATATCCTTGAGATAGACCGGCGCGCCGTCGGCATCTTCGCCGAGCGGCTCGCTGGTGATGTCGACATGCATGTTGCCGGCGATGGCATAGGCGACCACCAGCGGCGGCGAGGCGAGATAATTGGCGCGCACATTGGGGCTGATGCGGCCCTCGAAATTACGGTTGCCCGACAAGACCGAGGTCACCACCAGATCGCCTTCGTCGATGGCGCTGACTATTTCATCGGCGAGCGGGCCGGAATTGCCAATACAAGTGGTGCAGCCATAGCCGACCAGATTGAAACCGAGCGCGTCGAGATCGTCCTGCAGGCCGGCTTTGGCGAGATATTCGCTCACTACCTTGGAGCCCGGCGCGAGCGATGTCTTGACCCAGGGCTTGACTTTGAGGCCGCGCCTGACGGCATTGCGCGCCAACAGCCCGGCGCCGAGCATGACGCTCGGGTTGGAGGTGTTGGTGCAGCTGGTGATGGCGGCGATCACCACGTCGCCGTGCCCGAGCGCGTGATCCATGCCGGTAACGGCGACGGTCGTCGCGCTGTCCGCCTGTTGAACGCCGAGTTCTCCCGTCAGCGCCTGGCCAAACGCCGGCGCTGCATCGGAGAGAAAAATCTTGTCCTGCGGGCGCTTCGGCCCGGCGATGCTGGGGGTGACGCTGCTAAGCTCGAGCTCCAGCGTGTCGGTGAACACCGGATCCGGCGTATCGGAATCGCGCCACATGCCTTGCGCCTTGGCATAGGCTTCGACCAGGTCGATGCGTTCGGCGTCGCGCGCGGTGAAACGCAGATAATTGATGGTCTCCGCATCGATCGGGAAGAAGCCGCAGGTGGCACCGTATTCGGGCGCCATATTGGCGATGGTGGCCTGATCGGCGAGCGACAATTCGTCGAGGCCGGGGCCGTAGAATTCGACAAATTTTCCGACCACGCCTTTTTTGCGCAGCATCTGCACCACGGTCAGCACCAGATCGGTCGCCGTCGCGCCTTCGTTGAGACTGCCGGCGAGGCGGAAGCCGATGACTTCCGGCACCAGCATGGATATCGGCTGGCCGAGCATCGCCGCTTCGGCCTCGATGCCGCCGACGCCCCAGCCGAGGACGGCGAGGCCGTTGACCATGGTGGTGTGGCTGTCGGTACCGACCAGGGTATCAGGATAGGCGATGGTGGCGCCGTTGTCTTCCGACGTCCACACCACCTGGGCGAGATGCTCGAGATTGACCTGGTGGCAAATGCCGGTGCCCGGCGGCACGACGCGGAAATTCGAAAACGCCTGCTGTCCCCAGCGCAGAAAGGCATAGCGCTCTTGGTTGCGCTCCATCTCAATGGCGGTGTTGTCGCGGAGCGCGGTGGCGGTGGCGAAACGGTCGACCATGACCGAATGATCGATCACCAGATCGACCGGTGACAGCGGGTTGATCATTTTCGGATCGCCGCCGAGCGCCACCATGGCGGCGCGCATGGCAGCGAGATCGACCACCGCCGGCACGCCGGTGAAATCCTGCATCAGCACCCGCGCCGGGCGATAGCTGATTTCCTGGCTTGAGCGGCGCTCCTTGAGCCACGCGGCGATGCCTTTAATATCGTCGACCGTCACGCTCTTGCCGTCTTCGAAGCGCAGCAGATTCTCCAGCAATACCTTGAGCGAATAAGGCAGGCGGGAAATATCGCCAAGCCCGGCGCGCTCGGCCGCTTCGAGGCTGAAATAATCGTAACTCCGCCCGCCGACACTCAGAGTGCGGCGGGTGTTAAGCGAATCCTGGCCAAGCGCGATCACGAGGGCGTCTCCTATCTCTTCGGGATAATTCCAAATTGGGGCGCGGAGTGTAACATTCAAATCCCCCGGTCATACTGCCATGTCGGGAGGCTCCCCCGCCGCCTTGATGTTTTCGATAAAGCCGAGCGCTTCTTCCATCACGGCTTCGCGCGCCTGCACATGCGGCTCATGGGCGCAATCCGGGATGAGAATCGTTTTGGCGGCTGCGCCGACGCCGGTCTGGATGCGCTGCAATTGCGCAGCGCTGCCATATTCGTCATCGGCGCCCTGGAGCGCCAGCACCGGCGCCTGGATGGCGGCGAGCGTCGCGGGCGGAATCGTCCAATCGCGGAATTTGGCCGACAGCCAGATATCCGCCCAGCCGCGGAACATGCTTTCGGCATTGCCACCGTGATAGAGGCTGAGGCGTTTTTCCATATCGCTGGTATCGAAGCGCTCGACCGCAGCGCGCACGCCGGCAAGCGAGGCCTCCTCGACAAACACATGCGCCGCCTCGGTCATCACGCCGAGCGTGCGCTCGGGATAGCGCGCGGCGAACAGAAGCGCGATCGAACCGCCGTCGCTATGGCCGAACAAGATTGCTTTCTCCAGGCCGAAGGCATCGAGCACCTCCGGCAGGGTGGCGTGCGCCTCGCGCTCCATGAAATCGGCTTTGCGTGGGCCGCTCAGCGGATCGGAGCCGCCATGGCCCCAGCGCTCATAGACCAGCGCGTTGCAACCGGCGGCGCGCGCCAGGGTATCGGGGAAATGCTTCCATTGAGCGATACTGCCCAACCCCTCATGCAGAAAGACGATGGTCGGGCCAAAGCGCGGGCCCTGGCCGTGCAATACGGCGCGCACCAGGTGGCCGTCGGCGCGCACCTCCAGCACCGGCGAATCATCGACTTTCATTTCCTTACGCCCGGTCACCAGGCCGGGACGCAGCGGCGTCGCGGCGAGTGATTTTCGGCCGAACAAGCGCCTCAACATCTTTGGGTCTTCACTCCTATGCCTTGCCGACAGGATGGCGCGCCGATAGCTTACGCCCGTGTTTTTTAGGCGCGCACGGCGCGCCGCGCAACGGCGGGGAATGGATGAGCGGCGGCGGCACAAGATTCGAAGCGCGC
>PTKB01000113.1 GCA_002937555.1 Alphaproteobacteria bacterium MarineAlpha10_Bin2
GGACGCCACACCGCAACCCGTACCAGGGCGCCGTCATTCGCCAATTTTTGGATCAGGTGGCGGCCGAGAAACCCGGAGCCGCCAAATACCGTCACAACGCGTTCGCTCATAGTGCCGCCATTTTACAGATTGACGCCCCTACTTAAGACACTTCGGGCAGGGCGGCCAGCGGAAATCAACCCGGCGATTCGGGTTGACAGGCTGAATCCGCCCGGCTACCCAGGACTGGGATGGCCATACATTTGCATATCAACGACTTACCGCCCGGCCTTGCGTTCGGCGACAGCGTCGCCATCGATTCGGAAGCCATGGGCCTGCAGCCGCACCGCGACCGCCTCTGCGTGTTGCAGATGTCGCGCGGCGACGGCGATTGCCATTTGGTGCATTTCCCGCCGCCCGGTGATTATGCGGCGCCCAATCTAAAATCTATTCTCGGCGATCCCCAAATGCTCAAGATGTTTCATTTCGCACGCTTCGATCTCGCCATCATCGAGCATTATCTCGGCGTCACCTGCCAGCCCGTCTATTGCACCAAGATCGCCTCCAAGCTGGTGCGCACATATACCGACCGCCACGGCCTCAAGGATCTATGCCGCGAATTGCTCGGCATCGACATGTCCAAGCAACAGCAATCCTCCGACTGGGGCGCGGCGGAACTAACGCCCGAGCAGCAGGCCTACGCCGCCTCCGACGTTTTGCACCTGCATGAAATCAAGACTATCCTCGACGCCATGCTCGCGCGCGAAGGGCGCACGCAACTGGCCCAGGCCTGTTTCGATTTCCTGCCGCACCGCGCGCGCCTCGATCTCATCGGCTGGGAAGAGGTCGATATCTTCCATCACTGAAGCGCCGACGTAACCGTTCAGCGCGTCATCTCGATTCCGGCCGCCTCGATGCGGACATGGCCGGCCGGCCCATCGCTGACATAGCCGATGCGCTGGCATGCTTTGCCATGGCCGCGGACAATCTCTAGCGCCGCCGCCTCGTCTTGCGGGCGAACCACCAGGCAAAATCCGATGCCCATATTGAAGACGTGATACATCTCCATGGCGTCGACGCCTGTGATGTCTTGGATAAGCGGAAACAGCGCCGGCGCCGGCGGCAAGTCGTCGATGACGAAACCGACATCCGCTTTGATGCGGGTGAGATTCAAAAACCCGTCGCCGGTGATATGGACGAGCGCGCCGACCTGATCGAGCTGGTCGAGAACATCGAGCGCCTCGGCGACATAAATATAAGTCGGGCGCAGCAATTCCTCTCCCACCGTGCAGCCAAGTTCGTCGGCATGACTGTCCGCACCGTAGCCGGCGATCTCGAACAGCGCGCGGCGCGCCAGGCTGAGGCCATTGCTGTGAATGCCGTTGCTGCCGATGCCGATAACGACGTCGCCGGCGCTGACGCTCTCACCGAGATTGACCTTGTCGAGATCGACCCTTCCGATCGCGGAGCCGGCGAGATCGAAGCCGAGCCCGCTGTCATGGCCTTTGATAATGTCCTTGAGCTGCGCGATTTCACCGCCCGAAATCGTAATATTGGACTGCCGCGCGCCTTCCGCCAGCCCGGCGCCGATCGCTTCCAGCATCGCCGGCTCGGCGCTTTCCACCGCCACATAATCGACCATCGTCAGGGGCGTCGCGCCGACGCAAACCAGGTCGTTGACGTTCATCGCCACGCAGTCGATTCCGACGGTGTCGTATTTTCCCACCATCTGCGCCACCAGCGCCTTGGAGCCGATACCATCGGTGCAAATAGCGATCCCCATGCCGCCCACATCGATGACATTGGCGAAATAACCGAGGTCGAGCTGAACCGGCGCGTCGCTCAAAGACCAGGTCGATTTGATATGTTCGACCAGCCGGCCAAGCCCGTCTTCCGCTAGATCCGTATTGACGCCGGAGGCTTCGTAGCCGGGAGAGATGGGGCCGGATTTAGAATTATCTTGACGCGCCGCAGCCATCAAACCTGTCCATAAGTTAGCGCTTTCCCGGCGCCAAATCGCTATCGCGCACGGGCGCTGCAAGCTACAAGGCTTGCCGGTATGGCGCAACAGATCGCCCCAGCTCGCCAACGCCGGCGACGACGGCAGCGAATATTCGGTTAATTTTTGCGCGGAAGCGAGTATGTTCGGAACAATCAGGTGTCGCCGGCGAATCGATTTCAGCCGCGCGCACGAATGATTTCGCGAAAGTCCGATATGAACGCGCCATCGAAAAAGGCCCTGTCCGAAGCGGAGCGCTCCGATTCGGTTGAGAACCGTGACCTCGCCGCGGGCCGCCGGGTGCTGCAATTGGAGGCCCGCGCGCTGTCGCGCTTGGCCCACGAATTGAACGAGAATTTCACCACCGCCGTGGATGTTCTGGCGCGCACCAAAGGGCGCATCGTCGTCTCGGGCATGGGCAAGAGCGGCCATGTCGGCAGCAAGATCGCCGCGACCCTGGCCTCTACCGGCGCACCGGCGATCTTCGTCCATCCGGCGGAAGCGAGCCATGGCGATCTCGGCATGATCACCCGCGACGACGCATTGCTGGTGTTGTCCAATTCCGGCGAGACGACCGAGTTGAGCGACATGGTGCAATTTTCCAAGCGCTATGAAATTCCGATGATTGCCATCGTCGGGCGCGCCGGAAGCACCTTGGCCGAAAGCGCCGACGTCGCCCTGATCATGGCGGACGAGCCCGAAGCCGGCACCCTCGGCCTCGCGCCGACCACCTCGACCACCATGACGCTGGCGCTCGGCGACGCCTTGGCGGTGGCGCTGTTCGAACGCAAGCAGTTTTCCGAAAGCGATTTTCATGTCTTCCACCCCGGCGGAAAACTCGGCCAAAGCCTGGTACGCGTGCGCGATATCATGCACGGCGCGGCGGATCTTCCGCTGGTCGGGCCGGAGACGGTGATGTCCAAGGCGCTAATCGTCATGACGGCGAAGCGCTTCGGCTGCGTCGGCGTGATCGACGCCGATGGCATGTTGCTGGGGATCGTCACCGATGGCGATTTACGCCGCAATTTGACCGATGATCTGCTCGACCGCACGGCGAGCCAGTTGATGACGGCCGAACCGCAAACGATTCGCGTCGACGCGCTGGCCGCCGAGGCGGTACGGGTGATGAACGAGCGCAAGATTACCGGCCTATTCGTCACCGACGGCGCCGTCCCGGTCGGCATCCTGCACATCCATGATTGTCTGAAAGCGGGCATCTCATGAGCACGCGTTCCGGACAGGGCGGCGCCTTGCCACCCACCAACCCGCCCGCTAATCCGCCGGGAAACCCGGCGCCCCGCCTGGCCGGCCTGCAGGTGCAAAGCCGCGAAGGAGCTGCCGGGCGCACCGTCGGCTACAGCAATTTCGTCGGCTTCATGCGCTATGCGCTGCCGCTCGGCGCCTTGTTGTTGCTCGGCCTGGTCGTCATCTGGCCGCTGGTGACCGGACGCGAGGACGGCTTCCGCATTTTGTTCAGCGACGCGCCCAATCTCGATGGCTCGCTGCGCATGGTCAATGCGCGCTACCTCGGCGTCGACAATCGCAACCAGCCCTATACGGTAACCGCCGCCGAAGCGAGCCAGTCGCAACCCAATTCGCCGTTTGTGACGCTCCAGGACATCTCCGCCGATGTGTTTCTCGACGACCGTCGCGGGCAGTGGCTGGCGTTGACCGCGCGCGAAGGCCTCTATCAGCGCGACGAACGCTATTTGGATTTGGCCGGCGATGTCTCGATATTCTCCGACCAGGGCCATGAGTTTCATACCGCGCGGGCGCATGTCGATCTTGCGGCGCGCACCGCCGACGGCGATGCGCCGCTCGATGGCCAGGGCCCGCTCGGCCTGTTGCAAGCCGGCAATTTTTTCTTTGACGATAACGCGCAAAGCATGTTCTTCGGGGGTGGCGTGAAAATGACCGTATTTCCCGGCGGGCGGGGGTGACCGAATGACAATACGATCGCTTCTGGTATTGGCGTTGGCTGGGCTTCTGTTCGGTGCCGGCTTGACACCAGCCGCAGCCCAACTCGACCAGCTGAACGACAGTCATGACAGTCAGGCGCCGATCGAAATCACCGCCGATACACTGGAAGTCCGCCAGACCGAAAACCTGGCAATTTTCCGCGGCGATGTCGATGCGATCCAGGGCGACTTGTTGCTCAAGGCCGACATGCTCATCGTCCATTACCGCGACAACAAAGAGACGCCCGACCAGCCGGGAATCTCGCAGATCGACGCCGAGGGCAACGTGTTTGTGTCATCGCCGAACGAGACGGCGCAAGGCGAGCGCGGCATTTATGACGTCGACAACAAGAAGATTTGGCTGACCGGCAATGTGGTGCTCACCCAGGGCGAAAACATCATCCAGGGCGAACAGTTTGAGCTCGATTTGGCGACCGGCCAAAGCAAGGTCTTTAGCGCGGCCTCGGAAAGCGGCAAGCGCGAACGCGTGCGCGGACTGTTTGTGCCAAAAAAGGAAAACAATTAACCAGTTTGGGGTATAAACAGGGCAATGCCCAACGTTGAGGATTCGATCATCAATAAAGACAACGGCACAGAGCGCGACAAGGAACCGCGGCTGGTCGCGGAAAGCAAAGGCCTGGCCGCGCATAATCTCGGTAAACGCTTTAAGAAGCGCCCGGTGTTGCGCGATGTAAGCCTCTATGTGCGGCGCGGCGAAGCGGTTGGCCTGTTAGGCCCGAACGGCGCCGGCAAGACCACTTGCTTCTATATCATGACCGGATTGATGGCCTCCGAGTATGGTTCGGTTCACTTGGACGGCCATGACATTACCGATCTTCCGATGTACCGCCGCGCCCGATTGGGGATCGGCTATTTGCCCCAGGAAGCGTCGATATTTCGCGGCCTGTCGGTCGAAAACAATATTCGCGCGGTTTTGGAAGTCGTCGAATCGGTGCGCGAGAAGCGCGAGACCCTGTTGGACGAATTGCTCGCCGAGTTTTCCATCACCCATCTTCGCCGCACACCGAGCTTGGCGCTTTCCGGCGGCGAACGTCGGCGCGTCGAGATCGCGCGCGCCTTGGCGTCGAAGCCGAGCTTCATGTTGCTGGACGAGCCGCTCGCTGGTATCGATCCGATCGCAGTGGCGGAGATTCGCGATCTGGTCGCGCATCTCAAGGACCGCGGCATCGGCGTGTTGCTGACCGACCACAATGTGCGCGAGACACTGGAAATCGTCGACCGGGCCTACATTCTCTACGGGGGCGCGGTGCTGATGGAGGGCAAGCCCTCCGATATCGTCAGCAACGAAGAAGTCCGCCGGGTCTATCTGGGCGACCGGTTCCAACTGTAAGGAATTGCCCGGATGGCGATGACACCCCGCCTGGAAATGCGGCAGGGACAATCTTTGGTCATGACACCGCAATTGCAGCAATCGATCAAGCTGGTGCAGCTCAACAATATCGAGCTCTCCGCCTTCATCGATGGCGAGATGGAGAAAAATCCGCTGCTCGAGCGCAAGGACGGCACCACTTCGGAAAGCGAAGCGGCGGACGGCGATCCCTTGGCGTCCGATTCGGCGCTGGCGCGGAATGCCGACATGCCGGAAGGCGAGGAACTCGCCGATATCGATCTCAGCGCTGAGGATTATTGGTCGAGCGGGGGCGGCGCGCCCGGCGGCGACGCCGGCGAGATGGCGCGCCATCATGGTGCTTCCCTTGCCCGGGCGCCGCGGCGGCGGCGAGACGGCGATGGACGGTATCGAGCAGGCCGAATCGGCGCCCAAAACGCTGCGCGAACATCTCCTGGTGCAACTTGGCATGGAAGTCTCCGAGCCGTCGGACCGGCTGATCGGCAGCGCGCTGATCGATCTCGTTGACGATGCCGGTTACCTCACCGGCGATCTCGGCGCCGTGGCGAAGCGATTCGCTTGCGCGCCGGAGCGCATCGAAACGGTTTTGGAAATCTTGCACGGCTTCGATCCGCCCGGCGTGTTCGCCCGCGATCTCGGCGAATGCCTGGCCATTCAGCTGCGCGACGTCGGGCGCTACGACCCGGCGATGGCGGCGCTGATCGACAATCTCGACCGGCTGGCGGCCGGCGATGCCGCCGGATTAATGAAATTATGCGCCGTCGATGAAGAAGATCTGGTCGATATGGTGGCCGAGATCAAACGCCTCAACCCCAAGCCCGGCCTCGCCTTCGATCATTACATCGCGCAGACCATCGTGCCCGACGTGTTCGTGCGCCCGATGCCGGGCGGCGGATGGAGCGTAGAGCTTAACAACGAGACCCTGCCGCGCGTCATGGTCGACAATCACTATCATGTCGAATTGCGCCAACTCGCCACCGACAGCGAAGCGCGCAGCTTCATTTCGAATTGCTATCAGGACGCCAACTGGTTGGTGCGCGCACTCGATCAGCGCGCCCGGACGATCCTAAAAGTCGCGACCGAGTTGGTGCGCCAGCAGGAAGCATTTTTTGCCCGCGGCGTACAGGAATTGCGCCCGCTCACGCTGAGCACGGTGGCCGAGAATGTCGGCGTGCATGAAAGCACCGTGAGTAGGGTCAGCAACAACAAATATATCGGCACGCCGCGCGGCACCTATGAAATCAAGTTTTTCTTTTCCGCCAGCCTGGCGAGCAGCGCCGGCGGTCCGGCGCACGCCTCGGAAGCGGTGCGCCACCGCGTCCGCGAGTTGATCGCCGCCGAGACCAGCGGCAATGTCCTGTCGGATGACCGCATCGCCGAAGTTCTGAACCAGTCCGGTGTCGATATCGCGCGCCGCACGGTGGCCAAATACCGCGAGGCAATGGGCATCCCCGCATCGACGCGGCGGCGCCGCGAATTGGCCAAAGCGGCTCGGGGATTATAGTATAATCTATTGAAAATATTGGATAATTTTTGACCAATAAAGGTTCCTTGCGGGCCTATTGACTCGCTTTGGGCGTGGAACTATGTTGCTGCCGCCTTTCCGAACCGGGGCGGTCAATCGAATATTTCGCTCACATGCGCGCCGGGCCGCGTGAAGGGATTTTTGTCATGCAGTTAACCGTCAAAGGCAGACATGTCGGGGTCAGCGATCGGCTGCGCGAGCATGTGCGTGAGCGCCTCGAATCGGCGATCAGCAAGTATTTCACCGCCGCCATCGATGCCCATGTGGTGTTTGAAAGCGGCAAAAGAAGTTTCGAGGCCAACATTACAATTCATGTAGGTTCCGGCATCACGCTGCAGAGTCAGGGCGAGGCGGACGAGATTTTCGCCTGCTTCGATATCGCCGCCGGGCGAGTCGAAAAGCGCCTCAGGCGCTACAAGCGCCGCCTGCGCGATCATCACCGTGGCCGCGGCGCCGACGCGGCGAGGATTTTGGCGCAGCAATATGTCATCGAGGCCGAACCCGAGGCGGAACATCATGACGAACAGACTGAGCCTGATAATCTCTCGCCCGTCATCGTCGCCGAGGCAACCACAGAAATTGCCGAACTGACCGTCGGCGAGGCGGTGATGCGCATGGATTTGGCGGAATTGCCGGCCTTGATGTTTTTCAACCGCAGTCATGGCGGTATGAATGTGGTCTATCGCCGGGCCGACGGAAATATCGGCTGGATCGACCCGCAAATTTCGGCGGCCGAGTAGGACCGGAGGCAAAGGCATGGAAATAGCGGAAATCCTGTCGTTGAAGGGCGTGTTGGCCAATCTTAAGGCCGGCAGCAAGAAACAGCTGCTGCAGGAGTTGGCCGCCGTCGCCGCCAAGGAGACCGGCATTCACGAGCGCACCATCTTCGACGTGCTGCTCGAGCGCGAGCGTCTCGGCTCCACCGGCGTCGGTAAGGGCATCGCGATCCCGCACGGCAAGCTCGGCGATATCGACCGCCTCTACGGTGTGTTCGCACGATTGCCCGCGGCGGTCGATTTCGAGGCGATCGACGAGCAGCCGGTCGATCTGATTTTCCTGCTGTTGGCGCCCGAGGCGGCCGGCGCCGATCATCTGAAGGCGCTGGCGCGCATTTCGCGGCTGTTGCGCGATGACGACGTGTGCACCCGCCTACGCGGCTCGGACCATGCCGAGGCGCTGTTCGCCTTGCTCACGCAAACCGCCGAAGCGCCCGCCGCTTAGTACCCCCTTTCATAGTTAGGTAGCGCCGTCCTTCGCGCTACCTAACTATGAAAGGGGGTACTTGGGCTTTCCCGAACACGGATTGACAGCGCGCCGGCGGCGTTTCACCTTGTCGGTGACATGCATCTCCTCCACGCGACATGCGTTGCGCTGGCGGGCCAAGGCGTGCTGCTGCGCGGGCCCTCCGGCGCCGGAAAATCGGATTTGGCGTTGCGCCTGATCGATGGCGGCGCGGTGCTGGTGGCCGATGATCAGGTGCTGTGCCAGCCTGAAGAAGGCGACCTCTTCGCCTCTCCGCCGCCGGCGATATCGGGTTTGATCGAAATCCGCGGCATTGGCCTGATGCGCCTCGATTGCCTCCCCCGCGCACCGCTTCTGCTGGTCGCCGATCTCGTCCCGCCGGATCAAGTCGAGCGGTTGCCGCGCCCTGCGCGTCGAGCTCATCCAGCGACTCGAATTGATCCGCCGTGATGTAGCGAAGATTTCGCAGCCGCGTGGCGACCAGTGATCGGCTGACGCCAAAGAACGATGCAATCTGAGTCAGATCACACACGTTGATCGGTTCGGCCCCACGACGGTTCCGGCCGATCACTGGCACAT
>PTKB01000114.1 GCA_002937555.1 Alphaproteobacteria bacterium MarineAlpha10_Bin2
CACCAATGTGGTGACCAGCATTTTGTTGCGGGTCATGAAATCTTTCACCGCCTGCACCGGCGTAATGCCGAGCATCAGCACGATCGAGACTTCATCTTCGAACAACAGTTTCTTGGCGCCGACGGTAGCTTTGATGGCGTCGAACTCGTCATCATAGGAAATAACCTCGACCATGTATTTCTCGCCGCCCACGTCCATGCCGCCTCCGGCATTGATCTGTTCGACCCAAATCTCGACGCCGTAGAGGCCGGGAAGGCCCCAGCCGGCGGCATCGCCCGTAAGCGCCGCGAGGAAGCCGATCTTGATCGTTTTTTCACCGGCAAAAATCTTTGACGGCGTTGCGCTGAGAGCTGTAATACCGGCGGCGACGCCGCCCGTGCCGGCCAGAAATTTGCGTCTTGAGATGTTCGATGTCATGGAAAAAAGCCTCCCTAAGCCTTCTGTTATTGTCTGCGTTCGAACGTATCATACCAAACGGAATGCTCCGAAATCGGAATTCCGCTATAATTTGTCTTACAATTATACCTAATCAATCGTGCCGCGTCGCCATACTTTTTATCGCGCCCCTCTGCAAAATAGCCGGCGGCGTGAAGTCATCTTTTTACTTGCTAACGTTTGTATTTATTGAGAATTCACTCGAACCCCGTTTGGAGAAGAGATTATGGCGGACAATGTATCCGAAATGAGACCGAGCGCTTCGACAGCCACCACACACCCCTATGCCGCCGGCGAACTGGTGCTCGACGCGGTGCCGGAAGACGAGCGGCTTTGGGTGCCGATGAGCGAGGGCGTGTGGTTCCGCCCGCTCATGTTCAACACCGTGCAGGGCGGCTGGTGTCATCTGGTCCGCGTGCGCAAGGCCGGCATCGTCAGCCGCCACCGCCACCCCGACCCGGTGCATGGATTGGTTCTGAAAGGGGCGTGGCGCTATCTCGAACATGATTGGGTGGCCACCGAAGGCACCTACATATTCGAGCCGCCGAGCGAAACCCATACCCTGGTGGTCGATGAAGGCACGCCGGAAATGATCACATTTTTCCAGGTCACCGGATCGCTGCACTATGTCGACGAAGCCGGCAAGGCGATCGGCTTCGACGACGTGTTCACCCGCATCGACCTGGCACGGGCGCATTTTGAGGAAGTCGGCCTCGGCGCCGACTACGTCCGCAACTTCGTGCGCTAAGCCGCAAGACCCGCTTTCAGCATGGTTTCGCGTAGATGCTCGCGGTCCGACTCGAGCGCATAGAGGGCGCGTTTGAGGACGGCAGAAATCGAAAATTCCGAACTGCGTTCGAGCACAAGCGCCGTCTCTGCCTCGGCCTCCGCCATGTTGCCGAGCGCCGCATGGCAAGCGGCGATGTAAGCATGCTCCATATGGCCAAGGCGCGAGGTGCGTTTGAAGGCGTCGATGGACTCTTGATATTGCCGCGCCATGTAATGGGCATGACCTAAGAATTTGACGCGGCGCTCCGCTTCGGACGGGTCCAACAACAATGCTTTCTCGATCCACCCGACGGCCTCTGCCGCTTCGCCGAGCCAGACGCGCGTTTCACCGCGCTGGGAAACGATGCGTGGATCGTTCGGGTTGAGCGCGAAGGCGCGATCCTGATGAAAACGTGCTTTGTCGTAATCCCGATGTAAGACAAGACTGAGCTCGGCGAGAATGCGGTGGCTCTCAGCATCGTCTCCCGAGTTGTCGCTTAACCCCTTCTCCGCTTCGGCAACCTGTTTCAGAACGGTTTTTTCATCGATATAGCCGCGGCCCCAGGCTTGGCCCAGGCTACAGGCATGCCAGGCGTGAGCGAGACTGAAATCGGGGTCCAGCTCCAGAGCTTTCTGCGCCATCTCGATCGCCTTGGCGTTGTCCTCGCGCGTTTTCTTGTGGTGGTGGTCCTTGGCGCGCAGAACGTAATCATAGGCGGCCATGTTTTCGGTCGGCTTGCGCTTGCTTTCCTCCAGGTGCGCCGCTTCCACACGGCGCGGCAGATTGGCGACGATGACCTGGGTGATTTCGTCCTGCACCGCGAACACGTCCTCCAGCTCGCGGTCAAAACGTTCGGCCCACAGGTGATGGCCGTCCGCCGCATCGACGAGCTGAACCGTGATGCGCACCCGGTTCCCCACCTTGCGCACGCTGCCTTCGACGATGTAGCGCACGCCAAGCTCGCGGCCCACTTTGGTGACGTCGACCGCCTTGGCCTTATAGGTGAAGGTGGAATTTCGCGCGATGACGAAGAGATCGTGATAGCGCGACAGCTCGGTGATGTTGTCTTCGGTCATGTCGTCGACGAAATACTCCTGCTCTTCGTCCTTGCTCATATTGTCGAACGGCAGGACGGCGATGGTCGGCTTCGCGGCGCTGATTTTATCGCTTTTTGCCGGGCTGTCCGTCGAAACCGGCGCCGGCGCGGCGCCGGCCTCAGAAACGCGGTAGGTGCGCACCGGCTGATCGATATTCTTGACCGATTTTTCGCCTAGATCGCTGTAGGTGAGGTCTTGCTTGTTGCGCACCTGGTCATAGACAGTGCCGGAAATTTAGATGCTTTCGGGCTCGGCAATCTGTTCGAGGCGCGCCGCGATGTTGACGCCGTCGCCGAGAATGTCATCGCCTGAGACCATCACATCGCCGAGATTGATGCCGATGCGAAAGCGCATACGGCGCTCTTCCGGCAGGTCGGAGTTGCATTTGGCGACGCCCGTCTGCATGTCGAGCGCACAGCGCACCGCCTCGACCGCGCTTGAGAATTCCGCCAGCACGCTGTCGCCGCCGGTGGCGACGATGCGCCCGCCTTTCTCCGCCACATTGCTGTCTATGATTTGGCGGCACTGGCGCAGAATTTCGAAGGTGCTTTCCTCGTCATCACCCATCATCCGGCTGTAGCCGACCACATCGGCGGAGAGAATTGCAGCCAATCGGCGCTTGATGACGTCTGATGCCACGCGTTGAAATCCCTGAAATCGACGGAGCGGATCAGTCTAATTGGCCGCTTCGGTCAAGACAACGGACTGGGCGGATGTCATGCCACGGTGATGACGATTCGGCCGATCGCACGGCGCTCCAACAGTTCGGTCATGGCGGCCGGAACCTGTTCCAACGGAAAGGTTTGCGTGACCAGCGGTTTGAGCTTGCCGTCCCGCCACCAGCCGGTCAGCTCCTCGACGCTGGCGCGCAGCAAGTCGGGCCGGAGTTCGCGATAGTAGCGCAGCGACGAGCCCATCGCCGAGCGGTTCTTGACCAGGAGGCGATTGGCCGGAATTTGCGGAATGCCGCCGACAAAGCCGATCACCAGAATGCGCCCGCCCCAGGCGAGCGACGACAGCGCCTGGTCGAACAGTTCGCCGCCCACCGGGTCGTAGCAGACATTGGCCCCTTTGCCGCCGGTGAGCGTGGCGACGCGCTCCTTCAGGCTATCCGCTTTGTAGTTGATTAGCTCGTCGGCGCCATGCTGGCGGGCGACGTCGAGCTTTTCCGCGCTGCTCGCTCCGGCGATGACGGTGGCGCCGAGCGCCTTGCCGATTTCGACCGCCGTCAAACCGACGCCGCCGGATGCGCCCAGCACCAACAGTGTTTCCCCGCTTTCGAGCTTGGCCTGCCAGCGGATGGCGACATGGGACGAGACGTAGCCGATCAGGAACGAGGCGGCGATCTCGTCGCTCATGCTGTCCGGTACGTTGTAGCAATCTATTTCGCTGGCGACGGTCTGTTCCGCGAAGCCGCCATAGCCGAGCATCGCCATGACCCGGTCGCCGGGCTTGAATCGGGTCACGGCGCTGCCGCATTCCGTCACTTCGCCGCAGGCTTCGAGCCCGGGCGCGAAGGGGAAGTCGGGCCGTGTCTGGTAATGGCCCTTAATCATGATGGTGTCGGCGTAGTTGACGCAGGACGCCAATATCCTGATCCGTATCTGGTCCGCCGCCGGTTGCGGTGCGTCGATCTCTTCGAGGCGCAACTCGCTCGGCGCCCCCCAGGCGCGGCAAATCATCGCTCGCATACTCTCTTTCCCCCTCATTTGTTTTCTTGCCGCCCGGCTTACTCCGGCAACTCATTGAGCGCGCGTTCGACCACGCTGCGGTCGGCGCCGCCGGGCGGCAGCAGTTCCAGCAAACGGTTCCAAAATCCGCGCGCGCCGCCGGGGCGCTCCGCCGCCGCTTCGGCAAAGCCCATAAACCACAAGGCTTCCGGGTGCTCCGGGTCGAGCTCGAGAATGCGCCGGTAAAGGGCGATCGCCTGTTCGGGGAACTCGGTGGCGTCGCCGGCGGCATTCATCACGGCGCGCGCATAGGCGCGCAGCACTTCGCTATCATCGGGCGCCAATTCCGCTGCGCGGGCGAAGGCCTCGCGCGATTCATCATGCCGGCCGAGCACCGAATAGGAGCGGCCCAAACGCAGCCAGCCTTGCAGATCGTCGGGATTTTCGCTCAGGCGCTCGGCCAGCCGCTCGACCATACCGCCGATCATTTGAGCCTGATCCTCGGGGCTCATGTCTTCCGCCGCAGCCATATCTTCTTGGCTCGGCCCCGGCTGCCGGTCGCGATCCTCCAGCTCGGCGACACGCTGCTCGGCTTCGGCTGCGTTAGCGTCCTCGCCGAGCACCCGGTAGGAATTGGCAAGACGGCGCCAGCCTTCGAGATCATCCGGCTCCTCGGCCAATCGGTCCGCTAGCCTGGCGACCATCGAGCGGATCATGTCCATGCGCTCTTCCGGACTCATCTCCGCAGCCGCTGCCATGTCCTCCTGGCTCGGCCCCGGCTGCCGCGCGTCGTCAGCCTCGAGCTCAGCGACGCGCCGTTCGGCTTCTGCCGCATTTTCGTCTTCACCGAGCACCCGGTAGGAGTTGGCGAGACGGCGCCAGCCTTCGAGATCGTCCGGCTGTTCGGCGAGGCGCGCCGCCAATTGGTCGACCATGGAGCGGATCATGTCCATCCGCTCTTCCGGGCTCATCTCCGCCGCCGCGGCCATGTCTTCCTCGCTCGGCCCCGGTTGCCGCGAGGTCGCGGGGGCGGAGGAAATCGAACCGAGTTCGATGCCGGTTTCGTCCGCCGCGCGCCGCATCCAGGTGACGAGGTCGCCGCGCCAGGGGGCGTTCGCTGGCGTTTCCGCCGCCAGTTTCCGCCACATCTCGAGCGCTTCGCCAGGGCGGCCCTGCTGCGCCAAGGCGATGCCGACATAATATTGAGCCGCCGGATCGTCGGGATTGACGCCGAGCACCGTTTCGAACGCCGTCAAGGCGTCGGCGGTCACGATCCCTTCGGCGGCGAACACCATGGCCTCCGCCATCGAGCCGATAATGTCGGGATCGCCATCGGACAGCCTGACGGCGGTGGCGAGCGCCTGCGCCGCTTCCCCGTAGCGCTCGAGCGTAATCAGCGAGCGGCCGAGCAGCAGCCAGTCCTCAAGATCGTCCGGATCCTGTTCGAGACGGCGCGCCAGATTGGCGATCGCCGCTTCGACGGTTTGCCCGGCCATCTCCTGCCCGGCCGCGCCGCCGCCTTGTTGCGCGACGCCGGAAAACGGCCGCCCCGGCGTGCCGGGCGAGCCCAACACCAGATAAAGCGCCACCGCCAGCGCCGGAACCGCCGCCCCGACGGCGCCCATCAGCAACCACGGTCGGGCCTTGCCGCCGGGTACCGTCGCCGCTTCTCCCGCCCCGTCCGTCCCGTCCGCCCCTGTGCTTTCGCCGCCGTCGCGCTTAGCCGCGGCCAGCATGCGGCGCTGAATTTCGAGGCGCGCAGCCTCGCTCTGGTCGTCGCCCACCAAGCCGCGCGCGCGGTCGCTTTCCAATTCGTCGAGCTGGTCGCGGTAGATCGCGAGATCAAATTCGACGCGCCGCGGCGCTTTGCGGTGACGTAGTGCGAGCGGTACCAGCACCAGCGCCAGCGCCGCCGCCGTCATCATCGCGATGACCAGCCAGAAAATCATGCCGCGCCGCCGTTGGTATGCGCCGCCAGGTCGGTGCGCCTAGCCGAAATCATCGCGGCTCAGGCTCTCCACTTGTTTGCGCTCGTCCTCGCTGAGCGGCGCCGGCGCGCTTTCTCCGGCGCGTCTTCGGCGCCTCAAGAGGAACAGCCATAGACCGCCGGCGCCGCCGACGAAGACGATCGCCGGGCCGAACCAAAGCACATAGTTGGCCGGTTTGACGGGCGGGCGCAACAGCACGAAGTCACCGTAGCGCGCGGAGAGAAAATCGAGCACCGCTGCGTCCGAATCGCCGCCGGCGATACGCTCGCGCACCAGGCGGCGCAAATCGCGTGCCAATTCGGCGTTCGAATCGGATATCGCCTGGCCCACGCAGACCGGGCAGCGCAACTCGTCATGCAGTTTCAGCGCGCGCGCTTCCAAAACCGAATCGTCGAGCGCCTCGTCGGCACTGAACGCGTCGACGCTGCCGGGCGCGTGCAGCAGGACGGTGAGCAACAGCGCGGCCAAAGCGAGAGAGATCGGGCGCATGGTCAATCGCTTAGGCTCTCGATGAGCGGCAGGATTTTCTCGTCCCAATCGGCCCGCGTGAGGACGCCGATATGCTTGTAGACAATACGCCCCTGATGATCGATGACGAAGGTCTCCGGCACCCCATAGACGCCCCAATCGATGCCCACCCGGCCGTTCAGGTCGGAGCCGATCTGCGTATACGGATCGCCCAACTGGTTCAGCCAGCGCGTCGCGTCGCTCGGCTGGTCCTTATAGTTGAGGCCCCAAACCGGCAGCTTGCCCTCGGCGGCGATCGCCATCAGCAGCGGGTGCTCGACGCGGCACGGGCCGCACCACGAGGCGAAGACATTGACCAACGAGACGCCGCCTTCGGCGACATCGGCGCTGGTGAGGCCCTCGTCCCAGCCGGGCAGCGCCGGCAGGTCGAACTCCGGGATCGATTTGTCGATCAGGGCAGAGGGAATCTTGTCCGGCGTGCCGGTCAGCAATTGCCACGCCAGAACAGCGGCGATGTCTTCCGCAGTGACGCTCTCACCATCCTCGTGCCTCAGCAGGTTCTCGAGCAGCTCAGGGACGCCGGTATCCGCGTCGAGATCGACTCCCGGAGCGAGAAGGTCAACTTCAAGATCCGCGAGGCGCAACTGAGCAAGATTCCCTACATGTTAATTGTCGGAGATCGGGAAGCGCGAGAGCAGAATATTTCTGTCAGGAACCGCTGGGAAGGAGATCAAGGCTTGACTTCTATCCCGAACTTTGTAGAAATGATCAAGAAGCTTGTGGCCCGGAAGGCCGTAAAACCGTAAGGCCAGTAGTTGATATTGCTTAATATTCGGGGTTTAGGATGAAAGCATTTCCTCGTTTGAGTTCCCTGGTTGGCAGTTGCATCTTTGGAACTGGAGAATGGGTGTGCTAGATTCAGAGGTCGGAGCCTAAAAAGTAAGTCTGGGGGGGGAAGCATCAGCAGCACTCGAGTGAATCGACAAATCAGGGCTCGTGAGATTCGAGTGATCGATGAAGAAGGTGCTCAGCTGGGTATTATGACTTCACTGGATGCGCTGAATATGGCCCGAGAGAGAGATCTGGATCTGGTCGAGGTTGCTCCGACAGCTAGGCCTCCCGTTTGCCGGATCATGGACTACGGCAAATACCAGTACCAGCAGAGCAAGAAGGCTCAGGAGGCCAAAAAACACCAAAAGAGCTTCCAGGTCAAAGAGGTTAAATTTCGACCTAAAATTGACAACCACGACTATGAATTCAAGAAGAACCACATCGTCCGTTTTCTTAAGGATGAGAATAAGGTCAAGGCCACGGTGATGTTCCGTGGAAGAGAAATAAGTCATGCTGAGCTTGGAGAAGGCATTTTACGCCGTTTACGAGACGAATTGGGTGAGCTGGCAAGCGTCGAGAGACAACCTAAGCTGGAAGGGCATACCATGACGATGGTTTTCACCCCGAGAAAGGTCGAATGAGCATATGAAACTTCGAACAAGGCGCTCGGCGGCTAAACGTTTTAAGTTGACCGGTACAGGGAAGATTAAGAGAGGGCACAGTCATCATAGTCACATTCTGACCAAGAAGTCGTCCCAGCGAAAAAGGAATCTCAAAAAGTCGGGGCTGGTTTCTGCTGCCGATGAGAAACGTGTCAAGAGGATGCTGCGAATAGGCTAGGGTAGAATCATGGCAAGAGTCAGACGAGGAAACAGACGACTGCTGCGTCGAAAAAAGATTTTGCAGTTGAGTAAGGGGTACTGGGGAGCGAAGAGCAAGCTTCACAGTGCCGCTAGGGAGCAGGTGCTCAAATCGCTAGCCTATGCCTACCGGGACCGGAGGCAGAAGAAAAGGAATTTTCGAAGCCTTTGGATTATCCGTATCAACGCTGCCACCAAACAGCGCCATTTATCTTACAGCCAGTTCGTCCACGGACTCAAAATGGCCGGCCTAAATCTCAACCGCAAGGTCCTAGCTGACATTGCTGTCCGTGACCCGAAAGGATTTGACAAACTCGTGGAGATGGCACGTCTCAAGATGTGAGTTTGAGAGGTTGTCTTCAAGACCGTCCAGGGTTTTTGGGTCGGATACCGG
>PTKB01000115.1 GCA_002937555.1 Alphaproteobacteria bacterium MarineAlpha10_Bin2
GGGCGCTGCCGCTTCCTCCACGCTGGCAACGACGGCGGGTTCCGGCGCGGCGGCGGTTTTGGTCTCTTCGCTTTCAGGCGCTTGGCTGTCCGCTTCCGGCGCTTTCGGTGCTTCGGGTATTTCGCCTTCCAGCTCAACGGTCAGCGTCGCGTTTACGTCATCCCTGGCAGGCTCATCGGATTTGTCGGCGCTCAAGGCCAGCCAGGCGAGCCCGCCGCCGATGGCCAAGACAAGCAGCACAGCCGCGAATGCCGGCGGGCTCACGGATGGTTTCTTCGGGCGCGGCGATTTCGGACGGGTTTCTCCGCGCGCCTCGGGAGGCTGTTCAGACGGATCGCTCAAAACGGAGAGACCACCCTCCTCGGCCGGTTACGCGATCAATTGACCATCGTTTTGGACAAGAGCTGCAACCCGCGCAACAGGTCGAGCGCCCGGGCCAACTGATAATCTTCGGGCGCCGTGGACTCCTCGCGGGCGTTATCCTGGGCGCCGTTATCATCACCTTCGGTTGCGCCCGCTTCTTCATCGTCCTCACCGTTGTCCTGTTCGTTGCTCAGGCTGCCGCGCAAATCGGCTTCGCTGCGCCTCGGACCCCGGTTAATCCGCTCGATCTTCGCCTGCTCGACGACGATATCGGGATGAATGCCGCGAGCCTGAATGGACGTGCCGGCCGGCGTGTAGTAGCGCGCCGTGGTGAGCCGCATGGCGCCATGTCCGCCGAGCGGGATGACGGTCTGCACCGATGCCTTGCCGAAGGAACGGGTTCCGAGCACGATGGCGCGGTGGTGATCCTGAAGCGCGCCGGCGACAATTTCGGAGGCCGACGCGGAGCCGCCATTGATCAGCACGATCATCGGCATGCCGTCGATCAAATCGCCGGATTTGGCGTTGAAGCGCTGAATCGAGTCCGGCCGGCGCCCGCGCGTCGACACGATCTCGCCCTGGACAAGAAATGAATCGGAGACCGAGACCGCTTGATCCAAGAGGCCGCCGGGATTGTTGCGCAGATCCAGCACCAGGCCCTTCAACGTATCGCCATATTCATCGCGCAGTTTGTCGATCTCGCGCTCTAAATCCCGCGTGGTTTTTTCGGAGAAAGAGGAGATGCGCACATAGGCGACGTCATCGTCTTCCATGCGCACCCGGACCGAGCGGATGCTGATCACGGCGCGGATAATCTCAACGTCGAAGGACGCCTCGGCGCCGGGGCGCTGGATGGTGAGGACGATGCCGGAATCGATCGGGCCGCGCATCTTGTCGACGGCTTCGGCCAGGGTCAGCCCGAGGATCGACTCGCCATCGAGATGAGTGACAAAATCACCGGGTTCCAAGCCGGCGCGCTGCGCCGGGGTATCGTCAATCGGCGTGATGACTTTGACGAAGCCGTTGTCGTCCATCGTCACTTCGATGCCGAGACCGCCGAACTCGCCGCGCGTCTGGGTCTGCATATCCTCAAAACTTTTGGCATTCAGATAGCGTGAGTGGGGATCGAGCGAGCTCAACATGCCGTTTATGGCGGCTTCGATCAGCTCGCTGTCACTCACCTCTTCGACATAATCGGCGCGCACCCGCTCGAACACATCGCCGAACAGGTTCAATTGCCGATATGTCTCGTTGTTTGCCGCTCCTGCCGCGAGCGGCAAAATGAACAGTGCCAAGCCGGCCACACCGGCCAAAATTCCAATACGCATATCAACCACTTACTTTGATAGTTTCTGCCGCCAGCCAAGGCAGCGGGTTAATCGGATGACCGTCGCTGCGCAACTCAACATAGAGATGCGGCTTGTCACCGGCGATGGCAACCATCACGCCAACCGGCTCGCCCGCCAGCACGCGCTGGTCCAGCGATACGTCTATCCTTCCCATGCCGGCCAACAGCGTATGATATCCCTCGCCATGGTCGATGATCAAGAGGAGGCCGTATTCGCGGAATCGCCCGGCGAAGGCGACCCGGCCGTCATAAGGCGCCACGATTTGCGCGCTCGCCCGGGTTTCGATGACGATGCCCTTGGTGGTGAGACCGAGCGCCGTGGTTTCGTCGAAGCGGCTGACCACGGAGCCGCGCGCCGGCATGGCGAAATTGCCGCGCGCCGCGCTGACCGGGACGCGCACCGGCGCTAGGGCGACAATCTGCTGAGACTCACCGGCGTCGTTCAAATCTTCGTCATTCGGCGGCGTTGCTTCGGCAATTACGACAACCGGGTCCGGCGCGCCGGCTTGTTCGCCGCCGGCAAGGGGCGCCGTCTCCGGGGCGGGGTCCGGAACGGGGTCCGGAATGGAGGCGCTTTCCGCCGACTCGGTTTGAACCGGTTCGGCGACGACCACCACTTCCCTCGCCAATTTGCGTGGTTCGGGTTCGGCGCGGCGCTGGAGCGCTTTGTTGCGCTCATCCTGATTGACCAGCCGATCGAGCAATTCCTGCAACGTGCCCGCCTCGACGGCGAGATCGGCCACCAGCGCTTCGGCCTCGCTTTGCTGGGCCGCCGTCCGGTCATAGATCTGGGTCTTACGCGCCAACAGGACGCCAAGATGCGAGCGCTGCGCATCCAGGCGCTCGGCTTCGATATCGATCATATTGCGCTGCGCGGTAATTTCTTCGCCGATGCGCGCCAAGGCGGTGAGCTGATCGCCGAGCACATCGGCGCGGGCATCAAGCTCGCCGGCGACGGCGCCGAGCACAAGGCGGGCATGGGATATTTCCTGGATCGACGCCGGCATGAAGATGAGCAGATCGGGCGGCGTGCGGCTTATTCTCTGCAGCGCGGCGAGGGTATGGGTGAGCTCGCCGCGGCGCCGCGAGAGCGCGTTTTGCTTTTCGCCGCGCTCGATCTCGAGCGCCGCCAAATGGTCCTCGAGCGCGCTGACATGGGCTTCCAGATCCTGCGCTTCGGCGGCGGCATCGACCAGTTCGCGGCGAACACGGAGAACTTCCTGCTTGATCTCGGTGACTTGCGTATCGAGTTTCGCCTTGGCGCGGCGGATGGCGTCAAGCGCGTCTTCGGTCTGGCTCAATGCCTGGCCGGTCTTCTCGATATGGGTGGTGACCGATTCCTCGGCCAAGCCGGGCTGGGCCAACGCCGCCAGAAGAAGCAGCACGCAAGCGCCGCGGATCGGCGTTATAAATATATTATGCCGGCGCGGCATGGGGCGTACGCGCGCGCGCATCACGCTCGAGGATAAGCGGGCGACCGGTCATTTGCGGTGGAACGTCGAGCGCCATCATGCCGAGCAGCGTTGGCGCCACATCCGCCAGCAATCCGTCACGCAGTTCGGCGCCGATCACAGCTTCGGCAATTAAGATGACCGGGACGCTGTTGGTGGTATGGGCGGTATGAGCGTCGTCTCCGGCGGCATTCAGCATGCGCTCGGCATTGCCGTGATCGGCGGTGATCAGCGCCGCGCCGCCGGTCTTCTCGAGCGCCGCTGCCATGCGGGCAAGGCAACCATCCACCGTTTCGACCGCCTTGACGGCGGCGGGCATGTTGCCGGTATGGCCGACCATATCGGTGTTGGCGTAATTCACCACGATCAGATCGAACTTCTCGGAATGAATGGCTTCCACCAAGCGGTCGGTGACTTCGACGGCCGACATTTCCGGCTGTAAATCATAGGTCGCGACTTTTGGCGAGGGCACCAGAATGCGCTCCTCGCCGGCGAACACGCGCTCCTCGCCACCGTTCAGGAAAAACGTCACATGGGCGTATTTCTCGGTCTCGGCGAGGCGGAGCTGGGTGCGCCCGGCGGCGGAAACCACCTCGCCCAGCACGTTTTCGAGCGCGGCCGGTGGAAACAGGCAATCCATGAAATCGTTGAGAGTGCTGGAATATTCGACCAGCCCGAGCGCGGCAGCGAAGGTGATGGCGCGTGGCCGGGCGAAACCGTCGAAACCCGGATCGAGACAGGCGCTCAGCAGTTGGCGCGCACGGTCGGCGCGGAAATTAGCCATCAACAGCGCGTCGCCGTCGGCCATGCCCGGATAGCCGGCGATCACCGCCGGCGCCATGAACTCGTCGCACTCGCCGGCGGCATAGGCGGCCGCCAGCGCTGCTTCGGCGCTCGCCGCCTCAGCACACGTGGCATCGGTCATGGCGAGATAGGCGCGTTCGACCCGCTCCCAGCGTTGGTCGCGGTCCATCGCCCAGTAGCGTCCGCAGAGCGATCCGATGGAGAAGTGGCGCGCGCCCGCGACATCCGCTTGGAATTGCCACAGATATTCGGCGGCCGAGGTCGGCGGCGTATCGCGGCCGTCGAGAATGGCGTGCAGCGTCACCGGCACGCCGGCGGCGTCGAGAACATGAACCAACGCCGCCATATGATCCTGATGGGCGTGCACGCCGCCCGGCGACAACAGGCCCATCAGATGGCAGCGCCCGCCGCTCAAGCGCAGTTTTTCGATGAAGCCGGCGAGCGCCGGCAGTTTGGCGAGGGTGCCGTCGGCAATGGCCGCATCGATGCGCGGCAGATCCTGCGGCACGGCGCGCCCGGCGCCCAAATTCATGTGGCCGACTTCGGAATTTCCCATCTGCCCGTGCGGCAGCCCGACATCGAGGCCGGAGCAATGCAGCAGGCCGTGCGGATATTTTTCCTTGAGCGCATCCCACACCGGCGTCTCAGCCGCCAGAATGGCGTTGTCGGCGGCGGCGGGCGCTTCGCCCCAGCCATCGAGCACACATAACACCACCGGGCGGGGAACTTTATTCATTGCCGTCCATACTCGCCTTGCTCGCCATCCGCCCCTATGTCCTATGCCGGGCGCGCCATTTCAAGCCCGATGATAGGGATGCCCGCTCAGGATGCTGGCGGCGCGCCATAGCTGCTCGGCCAACATCGCGCGCACCAGCAAATGCGGCCATACCATGGGGCCGAGGGAGAGAGTGAGATCGGCCTGCTTCAACACTTGATCGCCGTGGCCGTCGGCGCCGCCGATGAGAAACGCCAGGCACGGCGCGCCGTCGTCGCGCCAGGCGCCGATGCGTTTGGCGAAATCGGCGCTCGACAACATGCGCCCGCCACCGTCCAAAGCGACGGCGACGGCGCGCTCGGGAACGGCGCCGAGCAGTAATTCGGCTTCGCGCGCTTTGCGTTTCTCAGCTTTCAGGGGCTTGTTTTCCTGCAATTCTCTGAGTTCGTAGCGCCAGGGAAGGCGCGCCATATAATCCACAAATAGCTGCGCCGAGGGGTCGCCGCGCGCCCGGCCGATGGCGAGAACGGCTATTCGCATGTGCTGCGCGGCGCTATAGCGCGCCTTCCGATGCGCCGTCCGCCGAATTGAACGGCAAATCCGCCGACCACATTTTTTCGAGATTGTAGAATTCCCGCACTTCGGGGCGGAAGATATGGACGATCACGTCGCCGGTGTCGATCAGCACCCAATCGCAGGCCGGCAGGCCCTCGATGGCGGGCGCCCGGCCGGAAAGCGCCTTGGCCGCCTTGCGCACCCGTTCGGCGGCCGCGCCGATCTGGCGCTGCGAGCGGCCCGACGCGACGATCATATAATCTGCAATATCGGATTTTCCGGTGAGGCCGATAACGACAATGTCCTCGGCCTTGATGTCTTCGAGTTCCGTCAGGACGGCGCGGCGCATGGCTTCGGCGGCGGCGCTATCCGCTGTCGTGGACTTTTTCGCCTGTGTTATCTGCCGTCTCCTCTTTCGTTACCCGTGACTGATGCGCCGGCGCGAATGGCGCTTGCCGACGCCCCGTGCAGCCGCCCATGGAAATATGTCCACACCGGCGGCTGTTCGGAGGCGAGCATGCACGCCGCCCGTTCCGGCAGCCGATGGCGGACAAAACGCTTGAGCGCCTTGCTCGCCGAGGCCGATTGAGCATAGGTCCGGCGGTCGAATATCGCAATGGGAAGCGCTTGGAAGATGTCCTGCCAGCGCCGCCAGTGCTCGAAATCGGCGAGGTTGTCGGCACCCATGATCCAGACGAAGCGGTGGCGCGGGTGGCGGCGGCGCAGTTGGCGGATGGTGTCGGCGCTGTATTGGCTGTGAAAGCGCCGTTCGAAATCGCTCACCCGGATCAAAGGGTGGTGCGCGAGGCGGCGCGCCGACGCCAGACGCTCTTCGAACGGCGCCATGCCGCGCGTGGACTTCAGCGGATTCTGCGGCGACACCAGCCACCAAATTTCATCCAAGCCGAGGCGTTTGAGGGCCTGGAGGCTGACATGGAGATGGCCTTCATGGGCCGGATTGAACGAGCCGCCGAACAGGCCGATCTTGGGGCCGCTCGCGGGCGCGGCGCGCAGGAGCGGCGCCGGGCGGGCGCGGGATCGCGGACGCTTCATAGGTTTCAGCGGCGGATTCTGCGGTTTCAGGGGCGCACCTGACCGTCGCCATGGACTTTGTATTTATAGGTCGTCAGCTGCTCGACGCCGACCGGTCCGCGGGCGTGCAGCTTGCCGTTGGATATGCCGATTTCCGCGCCCATGCCGAATTCGCCGCCATCGGCATATTGAGTCGAGGCGTTGTGTATCACGATGGCGCTGTCGACTTCGTCGAGAAAACGTGCCGCAGCGGCTACGTCTTCGCTGACGATGGCGTCCGTGTGCTGCGAGCCATGCAGATTGACATGGCGGATTGCGTCTTCCAGCCCGCCGACCACGCGGACGGAGATGATGGCGTCGAGATATTCGGTATCCCAATCCACATCGCTGGCGGCGACGGCGGCGGAATCGAGGGCGCACACATCCTCATCGCCGCGCACTTCGCAGCCGGCTTCGTGCAGGGGCGCCAGAATGGCCGGCAACATCGCCAGCGCAGCGCGGTCGATCAGCAGGGTCTCGGCGGCGCCGCAAATGCCGGTGCGGCGCATTTTTGCGTTGAGGGTAATTTCGCGCGCCTTGTCCGCATCCGCCGCGGCATGGACATAGACATGACAAATGCCGTCGAGATGGGCGATCACCGGGATGCGGCTCTCTTCGCGCACGCGCTCGATCAGCGAACGCCCGCCGCGCGGCACGATGACGTCGACGTCTTCGTCCATGGTCAACAGGATGCCGACCGCGGCGCGGTCCTGGGTGGGAATGAGCTGAACGCAATCCTCCGGCAAGCCGGCGGCCTGCAACCCGCGCCGGAGGCAGGCGGCGATGGCGCTCGAGGACTGAAAGCTTTCCGAGCCGCAGCGCAGGATGGCGGCGTTGCCCGACATCAGGCAGAGCGCACCGGCATCGGCAGTCACATTGGGCCGCGATTCGTAAATAATGCCGATCACCCCGATCGGCACCGAGACGCGCTCGATACGCAGACCATTCGGACGCGTCCGCTCGTCCAACACGCGGCCGACCGGGTCATCGAGTGCTGCGACTTCGCGCAAGCCGGTGATCATGCCGTCGACGCGCGCGGCATCGAGAGCCAGGCGGTCGAGCATGGCGGCGTTGAGGTTGGCGGCGCGCGCCTTGGCCATGTCTTCCGCGTTGGCGGCGATAATGTCATCGCGCGCGGCCGCCAGGGCGTCCGCCGCCGCTTCGATGGCGGCGCGTTTGGTGGCCGCCGGCGTCGCCGCGAGCACATGCGCGGCGGCGCGGGCATTGGCGCCAAGCGCCGCCATTTCGGCTTCGAGGGCGTTCGATTCGATCGATTTTACGGCGCTCATGTCACGCACCTTCTTCCAGCACAAGATCGTCCCGGTGGATGATCGCGTCGCGGCCACGGTATCCGAGTATGCGCTCTATTTCACCCGTTTTGTGACCGATGATGCGGCGCGCATCGGCCGCCGAATAGGCGATCAGGCCGCGCCCGATGAGGCCGCCGGCGGCGCCTTTGACGGTGACCGATTCGCCGCGCTCGAAGTTGCCCTCAACGGCATCGACACCGGCCGGCAACAGGCTGCGCCCGGCCGCGAGCGCCGCTTCGGCGCCGGCATCGATGGTGAGCGTGCCGCGCGGCTTGAGGCTGCCGGCGATCCATTGCTTGCGCGCCGCCCGCGGCGTCGCCTTGGTGACGAACCAGGTCGAGCGCGCGCCGGCCTCGAGCGCCGCGATCGGGCGGTCGACATCGCCCTTGGCAATGACCATGTGGCAGCCCGCCGCCATAGCGATGCGCGCTGCTTCGAGCTTGGTCTGCATACCGCCGGACGCGTCCGCCGAACCGGCGGCGCCCGCCGCTGCTTCGATCTCAGGGGTGATGGCGTCGATGCGCGGGATCCATTCGGCGGCGCTGTCGCGCGCGGGATCGGCGCTGTACATGCCGTCGATGTTGGACAACAGCACCAGCACTTCGGCGCTCATCATCGCCGCCACCCGCGCCGCCAGGCGGTCGTTGTCGCCGAAGCGGATTTCCGCCGTGGCGACGGTGTCGTTTTCGTTGATGATCGGCACGGCGCCGGCTGCCAAGAGCGTGTTGATGGTGTTGCGTGCATTGAGATAGCGGCGGCGCTCTTCGGTATCGTCGGTGGTCAGCAGGATCTGCGCGATGGTGATGTCATGCGCGGCCAGCGCTTCCTGATAGGCATGGGCGAGGCGGAG
>PTKB01000116.1 GCA_002937555.1 Alphaproteobacteria bacterium MarineAlpha10_Bin2
GCGAGGGCAAGCTCACCTACCGCGAACATTTTCTCGATGGGCTGCACGAGGCGCCCGGCGCCATCGCCTGCCTCTATGCCGGCGAGAACAACGGCAAGCTTCTGATCAGACTTGGTTAGGTCACGTGCGCCGATTTACCTTGCGGCATTCTGCGCGGAGCGAGTCCAGCCCGGATTTCAGAGCATCGCGCAACAGCCAGATGTCGCCTGAATAGCACAAGAAATCGAAGCCCATCCGGTTGAGGGCGACGCCGGTCTCGACCTGCTCGGCAATGCGCCCGAGTGAAATGTCGTGCTTGCGGCAGGCGCGCGCGGCGCGAGTCATGGCGGCGGCGAATTCGGGATGGTCGAACTGCGCCGGGATGCCCATATCGACGCTCAAATCGAAATGGCCGATCCAGATGCCGGAGACGCCGTCGAGCGCCGCGATGGCCTCGACATTGTCGATGCCGCGCCGCGTCTCGATCTTGGGAAAGAAGATCGTTTCGCGGTTGGCGCGCCGCAGCTTTTGCGCCGTATCGCCGGGCCGATAGCGGTCATGCGCGATGCCGAGCGCCACGCCGCGGTGGCCCTTCGGCGGATATCGCATATGGTTCAGCATCTCGCGCGCTTCCGCGGCCGAGCTTACCTTGGCCGACTGAATGGCGTCGGCGCCCATATCGCAAGCGCGCGCGATCACATCGTAATCGCCCACCGCCGTACTGACGATGGCCGGCACGCCGGCGGCCTGGTAGTAGCGCAGCATGCGCTTGAGGCCGTCATAGTCGAAACCGCTATGCTCCATGTCGATGATGGCGAATTCGCAGCCTGCGGCCTTGAGAATCTGGCCCATGCCGGGGGAGTCGAATTCGACCACGAAGGTGCCGAGCTTCAAGCGCCGCACCGCCACCATCTCGCGCATGGTCGCCATTAAGCGCCGTCTCCTTCGTAGCCGTAATCGCGGCGCGCGCCTTCGGGCGTGATCCAGCCCTCACGCAAATCCTCGGCGATCATTTCGCGGGCACGCTCGGCCGCCGGGCCGTAACCGCCGGCGCCCGGAGCGGTGAGGCGCACCCGCGCGCCCGGCGCGATCTTTGCATTGGAGAATTTACTCGGCGAAACCTTATCGAACGCTTCGGTGAAAGGCCGCCACTGGCCGCCATCGGCATCCTGGTACAACAGCCCGCCAACGGCCCCGGCGGCGCCGCCCAACAGGCCCCACGGCCGGATGGTGTGGCGGTCGGAGACCGAGCTCACGGTAATCTCCGTATCGACGGCGCGGAAGGTTTTGGAAACCGCATGGCCGCCCCGGTAGCGGCCCGGCCCGGCGCTGTCGGGCTCGAGCTTGAATTCCTCGATCAGCCAGGGATAGCGCACTTCGAAGACCTCGATCGGCACCATGCGCGAATTGCCGTTGATGCAGTTGACCGCTTCGTTGCCGTCGGCAAAGGGCCGGCCGCCCCAGGCGGCACAAGTGAAGTCGTAGCACACGACATATTCGTCGCGCCTGGGATCATTGGCGCCGAAGAGGAAGTTGCTGTGCGTTCCGGCGTCGGTGGCAAAGGCGCGCTCGGGTACGCATTGCGCCATCGCGCCGATGATGGTGTAGGCGATACGGATATGGGTCTCGGTATTGCCGCCGACGCAGGTGGCGGGATAGTCGGCATTGACGATCGAGCCGCCCGGCGCCACCACCTTGATCGGCCGGAAGCAACCGGAATTTTTCGGGATCGACGGGTCGGTCAGATGCAGGATGGCGTTGTAGGCCGACGACCAGGCGACCGACAGAACGGCATTGATGGGGCCCTTCGCTTGGGCGTCGGAGGCGCTGTAATCGACCACCACCTCTTCGCCCTGAACATGCACATCGACGTGAATCCGGTACGGCTTGGCCTCGATGCCGTCATCTTCCATATAGTCTTCGAAACTGTATTTGCCGTCCCTGATGTCGCCGATCTCGGCCCGCATGCGGGTCTCGGAATAGTCCATCAGGTCGGTGACTGTCTGCCGAAACACGTCCGCCCCATATTTTTCGATCACCGCTTTGAGGCGCGCCGCGCCGACATCGACGGCACTGATCATGGCGCGGTAATCGCCATAATTGTTGCGTGGCGTGCGCACATTGGCGAGCAGCAGCTTCCATACCGCGTCGACGTCCCGGCCGGCTTTCTTGATTTTCACCGGCGGCACCCTGAAACCCTCATGGAATATTTCCGTGGCCTCGCCGGCGAAGCCGCCAGGCACCATACCGCCGACTTCGGCGACATGGCCGATCGCCACCGCATAGCCGTACAGCACATCGTCCACAAAGACCGGCTTGATAAAGCTGTGCTCGGGCGTATGCATGCCGCCGCGGTAGGGATCGTTGGTGACAATGACGTCACCCTCCTGGATGCTGTCATGTGGTATTTCCTCGGCCGTCGTCTTCAGCACCAGTGGCATGCCGCCGATCTGCGACGGGTTGAATTCGGCGACGCCGATCATTTCGCCGTTGGTATTGCCGAGGCCGCAGGTGAAATCCATGCCCTCGTTGAAGATCGTCGAATAGGCGGTCTTCATCATCGTCAGGCCCATCTCGCGGCAAATTGAGACCAGCGTCGATTCGATGATGTTCATGGTGACCATATCCATGGCCAGCTCCTTTTCGCTCAGCGGAAGGGCGGTTCGTCGAAGCTGCGCAGTTTGCGCGAATGCAGCGCCTGGTGACCGACGCCCTCGCGCATGATGTCGACCGCTTCCAGGCAAATACGCAAATGCTGGCTGACGCGCTCGGCATAGAAGGCGTTGGCCATGCCGGGCAGTTTGATCTCGCCATGCAGCGGCTTGTCGGAGACGCAGAGCAACGTGCCGTAGGGCACGCGCAGGCGGAAACCGTTGGCCGATATGGTCGCCGATTCCATGTCCACCGCGATGGCACGCGACTGGTTGAAGAAGGTTGAGAGCTCGTCATAACGAAGCTCCCAGTCGCGGTCGTCGGTCGAGACCACGGTACCGGTCCTGAGATGCTGCTTCAATTCCTTGCCGTCTTGACCGGTGATCTTGGCGACGGCAGCGGTCAGCGCCAATTGCACTTCGGCAATCGCCGGGATCGGCACTTCCAACGGCAGATCATGATCGAGCACATGGTCGAGGCGTGCATAGGCGTGCGCGAGAACGTAATCGCCGAGGCGCTGGGTACGGCGCAGGCCGCCGCAATGACCGACCATCAGCCAGCAATGCGGTCGTAGCACGGCGACATGGTCGGTGATGGTTTTGGCGTTCGACGGGCCGACGCCGATATTGACCAGCGTCACCCCCATATGGCCGTCTTTCACCAGGTGATAAGCCGGCATTTGCGATGGCTTTGTGGCGCGCGCGCCGGAAGACGGCGTATCGCTCAGACGCGGATTGACGTGCACTGCGTTGCCGGGCTCGACAAAGGCGCGGAACGTCGCGCCGCTCTCGATTTCGCCCATGCCGAACTCAATGAACTCGTCGACATAGCGCTGATAATTGGTGAACAACACGAAGCGCTGAAAATGCTCGGGTGAGGTGCCGCTGTAATGGCGTAGACGAGACAGCGAATAATCCACTCGCTCGGCGCTGAATAACGACAGCGGTTTGGGTTCGCCGGGTCGGTGACGGTATGTGCCATTCGCCACATGGTCGTCGATTTCAGCCAGATCGGGCATGTTAAAGCAGCGCGACAGATCGGCCACCTGCTCGTGGCGCAAATCGGCGGTCAGTGTCTCGAGCGCGAAGGTCAACGGGATCTGGCGCCGCGAGATGCCGACCCAAAGCGGCCCGCCATGATTGTCGAGCAGCAATTGCAGCTGTTCGAGGTAATAGCTGTGGAACAGCTCGGGATTGGTGAGCACGGCGCTGTAGGCGCCGGCTTCCGGCACCGCGCCGTAGGACAGACCGCCGCGGTCGCCGTCGGTGCCGGGCGGCACTTCGATCCAGATCGCCGGGTAGCGCGCATCGGCTTTTTCGAAATCTCCGGCGCCGGCGGCGAAACGCTCGAAATGTTCGCCCAGGAGATCGCGCCCCTTGGCGTAGATCGCGTCGAGCTGCGTCACCGCCGCCTCGGCGCTGTCAAACGCCTCGGCATCGTCCATCACAAATTCGGGCAGCATCCTGCTCATGTCGCTGTTCCGCCTCCACTACCGATTCCGAATGATGCGCCACCGCGGCGTTTTTTCATAGCTGCGGCGCTCGGCTATACTGCGCCACGGCGCAAGCGATGGGAGTGGAGATATGAAAAGAGCAGCGGTGGTTGTCACCGGAACTTCAACCGGCATCGGCGCGAGTACGGCGGTGCATCTGGTAGAAAAGGGATTTCATGTGTTTGGCAGCGTGCGCCGCACGGAGGACGGCGATCGCCTGCGCAAGCAGTTGGGCGACGCCTTCACGCCCCTCCATTTCGATGTCACCGATCGGGACGCGATCGAACGCGCCGCGGCGGAAGTGGATACCGCGCTCGACGGCGCCACTCTCGCGGGCCTGGTGAACAATGCCGCCATGGCGACCGGCGGCCCGCTCGCCCATGTGCCGCTTGACGATTTCCGCCAGCTGCTTGAAGTCAATCTGATTGGTGTCATCGCCGTGACGCAAGAATTTTTACCGCTCTTGGGGTGCGACCGCGCGCGGACGGGCCGGCCCGGGCGAATCGTCAATATCAGTTCCGTCGGTGGCAAGCGCGCGATGCCCTTCATGGCGCCCTACAGCGCCTCCAAGCACGCCTTGGAAGCGGTCTCGGAGAGCCTCCGGCGCGAGCTGTTATTGTTCGGCATCGATGTGATTGTAGTTGGCCCCGGCGCCGTCGCGACACCGATCTGGGACAAGGCCCGGGAGATCGATAATACGGCGTACCGGGAGACGGAATATGCACCCGCTGTGGCGCGCTTCGTGGCGTATGTGACGGATACCGGGCCCAAGGGCGATCCGCCCGAGCGTATCGCGCGCGTTATCCATGAGGCGCTCACCGCGCCGTCGCCGAAAACGCGCTATGCGCCGGTACACGGCAAATTCATGAACTGGGTACTGCCCGCACTCCTCCCCAAACGCTTCGTCGACCGCAAGATCGGGCGTGCCTTGGGCCTCCTGAAATAGGAATCGATAAATGAACGATACTCAAAGCTCCCATGGCGGCGGCTGTCTCTGCGGGGCGGTGCGCTATCAAGTGCGCGGACCCTTGCGCGGCGTGGTGAATTGCCATTGCGAAATGTGCCGGCGTCTACACGGCTCCTTCGGCGCCTATACGAAAGCGCAAGACAGTGAATTGAAGATCACTGAGGAACGCGGCCTTGCCTGGTACGAGTCATCCGAAAAGGCGCGGCGCGGATTTTGCCGGGACTGCGGCGCCAATCTGTTCTGGCAGCCGTCAGGCATGCAAACAACTTCCATCGCCGCTGGAACCCTCGACCAACCGAGCGGCCTCGCGACCATCGGCCATATCTTCACGGCGGAGAAAGGCGATTTCTACGATATCGCCGATGATCTCAAACAATTCCCGGGCTCGGCGGGCGGCGAGATGGACACCGCCGGCGCTTGACTCGGCGTCGCCGGGCGGCAAACTTCCGCCGGTAGGCCACCCTCTTCCGGAGCACTGAAAAATTATGAAACTCTACGACTTCAAGATGGCGCCGAATCCCCAGCGCGTGAACATGTTCCTCGCCGAAAAGGGCATCGAGATTCCGACCGTCGAGATCAACACGCGCGAACGCGCGCAATTCACCGAATCCTTCAAGGCTGTCAATCCGATCAGCCAAGTGCCGGTGCTGGAACTCGACGACGGCACCCGTATCTCCGAATCGATGGCCATCTGCCGCTACATCGAAGACCTCCACCCGGACCCGGCACTGTTCGGCGGCGACGCCAAGGAGAAAGCGCTGATCGAGATGTGGAGCCGGCGCGCAGAATTCATGGGTTATCTCTCGGCGGCCGACATGCTGCGCAATTCCGCACCGGTCTTCGAAGACCGCGGCTTGCCAGGCGTTCCTGGCGGCGTGCCGCAAATCGCCGAATTGGTCGAGCGCGGGCGCAATTCCATGGCGCGCTTTTTCGCGCTTTTCGATGACCGCCTGGGCACGGCACGATTTGTCGCCGGCGATGCCTTCTCGGTGGCCGATATCACCACCTTCGTCACCGTCCGCTTCGCCGCCCGCGTCGAGGTTGAACCGCCCGCCGATTGCGCCAATATCGCGCGCTGGTTGGGCGAGGTGGAATCCCGCCCCAGCGCCACCGCCGTATAAACGCCGGCTTGGTTAATGAAACCTTAACGTTCCCGGCATAGCCTTGGCTCATCGGGATGCCAAGGAGATGTCTAATGACGCGTTCAAAGCCGTCCGATGACTCATCGGCGCGCCTGGAAAACGCCCGCCTCCGTCAAGAAGTTGCCGGCCTCAAGCGCTGGATCGAATAGCTTGAGCAAGGTGGCGGCCAGCCGCAGCCACTCGAAATTCATGAACGGACGATCCGCCAGATTGTCGATCTGGTGCCCCACATATTATTTGTCAAAGACATTGACGGGCGATTTTTGCTCGTCAACCGGGCGACAGCGACGGCCTTTGGGTTGACGGTGGAACAGATGATCGGACGGGCCATCGATGAAATATTCGACAATCCGGACCTGGTTGCGCGTTATTGCTCCGACGATCTCGAAGTCATCAATACCGGCGTCGCGAAACACATTGCGGAAGAGCCGTTTATCGATGCCCAGGGCCGCGAAAGATGGCATCAGGCCATCAAGATTCCGTACCGGACGATGAATGGCGGCAAGTCCGCGATTCTCTGCGTATCGCAGGACATCACCGAGCAAAAAAAGGCGATCGAATCACTGCGGCAAAGCGAACAAAGGCTGTCGCATCACATCTCCCACACGCCGCTCGCGGCGATCGTTTGGGACATGGGCTATTCGGTGAAGGAATGGAACTCGGCGGCTGAGAATATTTTCGGCTACAGCGCCGAACAGGCGATCGGGCGAAATGTCATGAAACTCATCGTGCCCGAAAAAGACCGCGAGAATCTAAATGACTTCCTCAAGCACGTCCTTGAGCATGAAGAGGGTGTGTACAACACCAGCGAAAATGTCACCGAGAGCGGGCGCACGGTATCCGTCGAGTGGTACAACACCCCGCTCAGGGACGCCGAGGGAAAGGCCATCGGCGTGGCGGCTCTCGCTCTCGACGTCACCGAACATGAGCGTGTGGCGAGGTCTTTGGCAAAATCGGAAAACAAATACCGCAGCCTGTTCGAAACCAGCCTCGACGGCATCCTGTTTACCGACACCGAAGGCGTTATCCAAGAGGCGAACCCGGCCCTCCTCGACATGCTTGGCTACGAAATTGCCGAGTTGCGCGGGCGCAGTGTCGACGATATTTCGCACCCCGATTTGCTCGAGAAAAACCGCAAAATTCGTGACCGGATACTGGTCGGGCCGCACGGTGCATATGAGAAGGAATATCTTCACAAAGATGGCAGTTGGGTACCGGTTTCCTTACATGCCTGGCCAGTCGGCGAAGGCGACGGCCGCCCCGAACGGTTCATGGGCATCGTCCGCAATATCAGCGAAAGCAAGGCGGCGGAAAGCGCGCTCGAAGAAAGCCAACAGCTCTTACGCTTGCTCAGCGACGATCTACCGGTCGGAATTTCCTATATCGATCAGACGGGGCGCTTCCGCTTCGTGAATAAAGAGCTGGCGAGTTGGTATGGTTGGTCGCCCGAAGACTTCATTGGCATGCCCGTCTCAGATTTGATCGAGGAAGAATTCCAGGATCTCTGGCAGCCTTACTTTCGCCGGGCGCTCGCCGGCGAGGCGGTAAAATTCGATCTGGAACGCGGTTGGCCAATTTTAGGCCGACGGATGGTGGAGATCACTTACGTTCCTGACATCGCCGCCGATGGCTCGGTGAGCGGGCTGTTCGGCTTGGCCCAGGATGTAACCGAGCGCCGAACGGCGGAAGAGGCGCTACGCAACAGCGAGGCCCGGCGCCGCCGTTGCGGCCGCGCCCAACAGGGCCAGCGCATCGCACAGATCGGCAGTTGGGAACACGATATCGAAAGCCGAAAGGAGAAATGGTCGGACCAGAATTATCGCATTTACGGCCATAAACCGGGCGCATTCGAGCCGACCTACGACGACTGGCTGCAACATATTCACCCGGACGATCACGACCGCGTCAAATTGGAATATGAAATATTCGTGGAGGCGGACGGAGTCTACGATACCGAATTTAGTATCGTCAGGGCGGACGGCGCCATCCGAGTCGTGAACGCCAACGGTAAGCTGTTTCGGGACGCGGCAAACAAGCCCGTTCGCGCCGCCGGAACGGTCCGCGATATCACCGAACAAATTCAGGCGGAAGAAGCGCTCCGGAAGAGCGAGCAGCATTTGCGCGGCATCATGGAGAATGTGGCGGACGGCGTCA
>PTKB01000117.1 GCA_002937555.1 Alphaproteobacteria bacterium MarineAlpha10_Bin2
CATGCTGCTGTTCGGCGCGCAGAAAGGCCTCGCTGACCTCATCGAGCGCCGCTTCCCAGGATATCGGCCGGAACGCTCCATCACCCTTAGCGCCGGCGCGCTGCAACGGCTCCAACAGGCGCCCGGGATGATGCAGGCGCTCGGCGTATCGCGCGACCTTGGCGCAAATGGTGCCAGCGGTGTAGCTGTTGGCACGGGCGCCGCGGATACGCCCGATGGTGAAGTCGTCGAGCTTCTCCACTTCCAGCGCACAGGTGGACGGGCAGTCATGCGGGCAGGCGCTGTGAAGGATTTCAGGCGACATCTTCGCTTCCGAGAGAGCTTCGGCGGCGGGATCTAGTGTTTCGGGCGGGCGCGGCCCTGTCAACGGTTGGTTCCGGTGAAGGGCACGAACGCCACCGGCAAAATCCTGTTTTCTCTCACGCTTGCGTCACTGCTGCGAGTTATCACTGTCAGATTTTGCGCCCCGCCGGCGTGCCCGAGCGGGATGACCAGCTTGGCCCCGGCCTTGAGTTGGCGCATCAGGGCGGGCGGCGCTGACGGCGCCGCCGCGGCGACGATGATGCCGTCGAAGGGCGCCTGTTCCGGCCACCCGAGGGCGCCGTCGCCCGCCCTGATCGCGACATTGCGATAGCCCAACCGCGCCAAGCGCTCTTCGGCCGTACGCGCCAGGGCGGGTACGATCTCGACGGCGAAGACCTCGCGCGCCAGTTCGCCCAATACCGCCGTTTGATAACCGCAGCCGGCGCCGATTTCGAGCAACCGGGCGGAGGATTTCGCATCCGCCGGCAGATCCAGCAATTCGCTCATCAAGGCAACGATATAGGGCTGCGATATGGTTTGGCCGTGGCCGATGGGAAGCGGCCTGTTTTCATAGGCCGAGCCGGCATCGATCGGGCGGGTGAATTGATGCCGGGCAACGGCGCGGAGCGCGTCCCGCACCGCCGGCGAGAGCGTCCGCCGGCCGGTCATCGCGGCGGTCTCCCGCATGTCCTTATCGACTGCGCGTAGCATCTCTTCCACAGCTTCGCGCCGCTTCCCGCTCATGGCCATACTTCCGCCGGATAATCGATCCGAGTCAAGCCGCATGCGGCGCCTATCAGACGTTGAAACGGCGGACGCCCTGCTCCAACATGACGTTCGAACGCGCGGCAAAGCGTGCGGCGGACTGATAAGGGAGCGTCACATGAGCGATTACGAGGTTTCCGAGGCGGGAGAGGTGCGCCTGCAAAGCGGCGCCACGGTGCGCGACGCTAAATTGGCTTACAAGACCTATGGCAGCCTGAACGCGGCGAAGGACAATGTCATCATTCAGCCGACCTGGTATTCCGGCAATCACAACGATGTCGAATGGTCCATCGGGCCTGACATGGCGCTCAATCCGGAAAAATATTTCATCATCGTTCCCAACCTGTTGGGCAACGGCCTGTCTTCATCGCCGAGCAACACGCCGGCGCCCTACGACAAGGCGCGATTTCCCAATTGCACGATGTACGACAATGTCCGCCTGCAGCACCGCATGGTGACCGAAACCTTCGACATCGAAAAAATCAAATTGGTGACCGGCTGGTCGATGGGCGCGGCGCAAACCTACCAATGGGGCTGCCTCTATCCCGACATGGTGGAGAACATCGTGCCCACTTGCGGCTCAGCCAAATGCTCGCGCCACAATTTTGTCTTTCTCGAAGGCGTCAAGGCGGCGCTGACGGCGGATTCAGCCTGGCAGCATGGCTGGTACGATACGCCGCCAACCACCGGTCTTCGCGCGATGGCGCGGGTTTATGCCGGCTGGGGCTTCTCGCAGGCCTTCTACCGCGTCGAAGAGGATCTCAAGCTCGGTTTCTCGTCACTCGAGGATTTCCTCATCGCCTTTTGGGAAGGCTTCTTCATTCACAAAGACGCCAACAATCTGCTCGCCCTCCTGTGGACCTGGCAATATGCCGACATCAGCGACAACGAAGTGTTCGGCGGCGATTTCGACAAGGCGCTCGCCGCCATCACGTGCAAGGCGATTGTCATGCCGGGGCGGACCGATCTTTATTTTCCGCCGGAAGACAATGAGTATGAAGTGAGCAAGATGCCGAACGCCGAAATGCGCGTGTTCGAATCCATTTATGGCCACTTTGCGTCGAGCGCACTTAACGCTGACGACGTCAAATTCCAGAACGACGCCCTCAACGATATATTGGCAAGTTAGAGCGGCCTTGGAATCGACAACCCCGCCTTAGAGAAGGCGGGGTTGTACAAAGGGTGGCTTGGAAGCTCACCGCCCGGCGCATGGCCGAGCACCAAATTCGTTTGTCGAGCCTATGTCAGGGCCTGTTTGGGCGGAGTCAAAATCGTAACCTCCCGACGTTTCGAAAAGCGTAGCACAAACCGGTGCCCGGCGGTACTGACCAACCGGCCTACGCCCAGAGTTCGAGACGGGTTTAAGGGTGCGTTGGGGACCAGCGCGGGTGATGGATGCCGCACTCGCTTTTGGCACTGCCGCGCCAGCGGCCGTCGCGCGCCGCCGCGTCCGCTTCGGCGGGCTCAGTGCAGGGCACGCAGCCGATCGAGCGATAACCTTCGTCGCTGAGCGGATGGCGCGGCAGGCCGCGTTCGCGGAATGCGTCGTCGATATTTTCGGGGCTCCAATGGGCCAGCGGGTTGAAGCGGATGCGGCCATCGACGGCCTCGATGGTTTGCAGCCCGCCGCGTTCGCCGCCGTGATCGCGCTTGCGACCGGTGATCCAGGCGTCGAAACCGCCAAGCGCGCGCTCGAGCGGCAAGACTTTACGCAAATAGCAACACAGATTCGGGTTGCGCTGCCACAGCGCGCCGTCCGGGTCGTGACCGGCGAGGTCGAAGGGAATTGGTTCGATGGTGCGCACGTCGCTCAAGCCCAAGCGGCGTACCAATATGCCGCGGTAGGTAAGGGTGTGGTGAAATAGCTTACCGGAATCGATGAATATCACAGGCGTGGCGGGATCGATGCGCGCCACCATGTCGAGGAGGACAGCCGCTTCGGCGCCGAAGGAAGAGACCAGGGCGATGCGCCCCTTATATTCCCATTCCAGCATGACGCGGAGCAGAGCTTCACCCTCAAGCTCGCCATAGCGTTCGCGCAATACCTCGGCGCGCGCCGTGGCGCCGGAAAGTTTTGCGTCATCGGGCCGCTGGAGTTCCACAAAACCGTTCATCGCGCTTCCTATTCCGCTGCCGCGCGGCGATGTCGAAGCGTGCCGAGCGCGCCCCGCGGATCGCCGGTCGGCTGGTACCAAATCGAAATTTCCGAAACCGCGCGCAGCCACCCTTCCAGCGCGCCGCCGCTCGACACCTGAAACGCATCGAAGCCGCAGCGATGCATGAACAGGAACTGATCGCGCGACACGTCGCCGACAGCACGTAATTCCCCGGTATAGCCGTGGCGCTCGCGCAACAGCCGCGCCGCGCTGTAGGGCCGACCGTCGCGGAAGGTCGGGAAATCGAGCGCGATGAGCTCGAATTCAGCCAAATCCGCCGCGAAATCTTCCACCTGCGTGTCGCTTTTCACCAGCAAGCCAAGCGGCGCGCGGCGTGCCTGCAGCACCTCTCTTTCGCGCTGCCAACGCTCAAGCGAAATGGCCACCGGCCCTTGGCCGGGCAGCGGCGCGTCATCGGCCGGAAATTGCCATGCATCCTCGGCGATGGCGCCATTCTTAATGAGCGGCATAAAGGCGCTCCTTGAAAGGCTCCCGGCCGAGGCGGGCATAGGCGTCGATGAATGGTTCGCCGGTTTCGCGCAGATCGAGATAGGTGTCGACCACCGTTTCGACCGCGCCGACGATGTCCTCGGCGGAAAAGGCGGGCCCGACGATGGCGCCGATCGCGGCTTCGCCGTCGGCGCGCCCGCCGAGCGTAATCTGGTAATTCTCCACACCCTTCTTCTCGAGCCCGAGAATACCGATATGGCCGACATGGTGATGGCCGCAAGCGTTGATGCAGCCCGAAATGTTGAGCCGGAGATCGCCGATGTCTTTTTGCCGCGCCAAATCCTGAAAGCGTGCGCTGATCGCCTGGGCGACCGGGATCGAGCGCGCCGTGGCGAGGCTGCAATAATCCATGCCCGGGCAGGCGATGATATCGCTGATTAGGCCACGATTGGCGATGGCGAGCCCATGCGCTTTCAGGCTTTGCCACAACTCATAAAGATCGCCTTTCCGCACATGCGGCAGGACGAGGTTTTGCTGATGTGTAGCGCGCAACTCGTCGAAGCTGAAACGCTCGGCCAGATCGGCTACCGCTTCCATCTGCGCGGCGTCGATGTCGCCCGGCACGCCGCCGTCGGATTTAAGCGAGATCGTGGCGATAGCGTAACCCGGCTGTCTGTGCGCATCGACATTCTGTTCGAGCCAGCGATCGAATTCGCTGTCCGCGCGCCGCGCCGTATCCAGGCCGCTATCGCTGCCGGCCGCAGGATCGAAAGGCGGCGGCGCGAAATAGCGTTCGATGCGCGCCACTTCCGCTTCCGGCAGATCGACAAAGCCCTCGCGCACCTGGCGCCACTCGGCCTCGACCATCTCGGCCAACGCATCGGCGCCCATTTCATGCACCAGAATTTTGATGCGCGCCTTATACATATTGTCGCGCCGGCCCAATTGATTGTAGACGCGAAGAATGCTTTCCAAATAGGACAGCAGCTCCGCCTTGGGCAGGAATTTGCGGATGGTTTTGGCGATCATCGGTGTGCGGCCTTGGCCGCCGCCGACCATCACCTCGAAGCCGATTTCGCCGGCGTCGTTACGGCAAATTTGTACGCCGATATCGTGCACGCGGAGCGCCGCCCGGTCTTTCGCCGCGCCGCTGACGGCGATTTTGAATTTGCGCGGCAGGAAGGAAAATTCGGGATGCAGGGTGGACCATTGGCGGATGATCTCGCACCACAGGCGCGGATCCTCGATCTCGTCCGCCGCGGCACCGGCAAAATGATCGGCGGTGACGTTGCGGATGCAGTTGCCGCTGGTCTGGATGGCGTGCATCTCGACTTCGGCCAGATCGGCCAGAAGATCCGGCACTTCGGTAAGCTTGATCCAATTGTATTGAATGTTCTGGCGCGTCGTGATGTGGCCATAGCCTTTGTCGTAGCGCCGCGCGATATGCGCGAGGCAGCGCATTTGGCGTGACGACAGCGTGCCGTAGGGAATGGCGACGCGCAGCATATAGGCGTGAAGCTGCAGGTAGAGCCCATTCATCAGCCGGAGCGGCTTGAATTCGTCCTCGCTCAATTCGCCCGACAGGCGGCGCGCCACCTGGTCGCGGAATTGCGCCACGCGCTGATGCACGAAGGCATGGTCGAATTCGTCGTAACGATACATGCTTACGCCACCCGGCCCGCCGGCTGGCCGCCGTCGCGGTTGTGTTTGGGGCCGAACAGCCGGATGCGTTCGCGAAAATGCAGCGGAGCGAAAGCGCCGCCGTCATCGGCCATCGAGACGAGATAGGGTGCGACGACGATTCCGGCTTCGACCGCGCGCTCCGCGTCGGCAAGGAGATCCGCGCTTTCTTCTTTGGTCGCCGCAGAACGTCCGTCGATGATGCTTTCCGACCAGCCGTCATCGCGGGTGAGATAGACCACGCGTCCGTCAGTCAGGCGATTGGCGCTGACGATATCCAGTTTCATAATTCTCTCCCCTTCATTGTGCGGCGAGGCCGGTTTTTCTGTATTCCTGCCGCGCCGTCAGGCGGACGATTCGTTTGCCGGCCTTGAGCTCCGCAGCCATTAGCTGGTCAGTTTCGCTGTCCGCCTCAATGCGCCGCGCGTCGCGCCGCGCATGATCGAGGATTGCCGTGCCCACAGCGCCGTCATGAACGATCACGTCGGCGCGGGCGATACGCCGCACATCGCGGAGCGTCAGCAAATCGGGCTGGACGGGGTCGACCTCGATATTCTCTATCTCGCCTGCGGGCGGGAGCTGGGCGCGGTTGACCAGCGCCAGCATGCCGCTCCGCGCCTGATGTTCCTTGCCGGCGAGGACGGATTCGGCAAGCGGCCCGTCGAAAAAGTTGTCCCAGAAACGCAGGCGGAATTCAAAATCGGCGAAGGTCGTGTGCACCGCCGAGCGGAAAGACTGGGCGAAGCGCGCCAGCCGGCCGAGACCGTGCGGCAGCAGCATTTCGATTTCCGCCCGTACGCGGCGCGCCAGCACCGGCGAGGCGCCGCCCGAGGATATGCCGATCACCAACGGACCGCGATCAACGATGGCGGGCATGACGAAACTGGAGAGCGCCGCCCCATCGACCACATTCACAGGTATATTGCGCGCCTTTGCGGCGTCGGCGACCGCCTCGTCAAGCGCGGCGACGCCGCTCGCCGCATGAACAAGCGCACGGCCGGCAACATCGCTGGCGCGGAACGCGCGCTTCGTCAGTGCCACTTCGCCATTGTCGGCGAGGCTCTGGAGATCGGCGTCGAAACGGCGCGCAAGAACGGTTACGTCAGCGCCGGCGCGGCGCAGGAGCCGCACTTTCGCCAATGCCGCCGCGCCGCCGCCGACCACCAGGCAGGGCCGCCCTTCGATATCCAAGAATGCCGGATAATGCCGCATCTTCCGTCTATTTCCTCGCCAGCTCCGCCACGCAGGCGGTAATTACCGGATATTTGTGGTGAATTATTATTCAATCGATATTGTTGTATATAACAATTTAATACGAAATGTCATGTGAAAAATATATAACACATTTTAATAACGTTAAATAATTCCATGAGTTTGTGAGAAATGGCGCGCGATGGTCGATTTGAACCGGCGGTTCCTGCCGTATATAGACTGAATTCTGGGGCCATGGCCCATTGAGAGAGACATGTCCGCACAGCAGCAAGTGCCATCTATTAACCTCGCCGTACAGCACCATGGCGCGGGCCGACTGTCCGAAGCGGAACAGGTCTGCCAGCAATTACTGAAGCAGGATCCCAATCAGCCCGTCGCTCTGCATCTGCTCGGTGTAATCACACACCAACTGGGAAACAACGAAGCCGCCGCCGATCTCATCGCCAGGGCGGTCGAACTCGAGCCCGATATGACGGCGGCGCATTTCAACCTTGCCATCGTGCACACAGCACTCGGCGCATTGGACGCGGCGATTGCCAGCTATCGAAGAGCGCTCGACCTCAAGCCCGATTATCCAGAAGCGCACAACAATATCGGTAACGCGCTGCAGAATCTGCGCCGGCCGGAAGAGGCGGTCGCCAGTTTTCAGGCAGCGCTTGCGCTCAAGTCGGATTATGCCCAAGCGCACAACAATCTCGGCTTTGCGCTCCGCGATCTCAGCCGGCTCGACGAGGCCATGGCCGGTTACCACACGGCGCTTGCCGTCAATCCGGACTATGCCGAGGCGCACGCCAATCTCGGCCTAGTGCTCCAGGATTTGGGCAAACCGGAGGAAGCCGTCGCCAGCTATCGCAAGGCAATCGATCTCAAGCCGGGCTTCGGGAGGATTCACAGCAACCTCGGGGCGTCGCTGCAGAGCCTCGGCAGGACCGACGAAGCCATGGCGAGCTACCAACAGGCGCTTGAGCTCCAGCCCGAACTGGCCGAGGCACATAACAATCTCGGCAACGCGCTGCAGGATCTTGGCAGTCTCGAAGAGGCCATCACCCGCTACCGCCAGGCGGTCGCCCTCGAGCCCGAGAATGATTTGTTCTGGGCCAATCTTGCCGCTTCCTTGCGGTCCGTGTCGTTCACCTCTATCGATGACAATCTCTATCAGGACCTGATGCGGCTGTTGGAGCGGCCCAAGCTGCCGCCTTCCTACATCGCCCGGCCCGTGATCAGCGCTCTTCTACCACCATCCCGAATTTGCCCGCATTTTAGAAGCGCAGGACGAGATAAGCCCCTTCAGCGATATCGCCGAAAAACTGTCGGCGATTCCTCTATTCCTACGGATTCTGGAACTCAGCCCGATTCGCGACCTCGAGATCGAACGGATGCTCACCGGTCTCCGCCGCTTGATGTTGTTGGAAGCTGCCGGAGCGAACGCGGCGGATCGGGTAACCCCGTTTTCCGCGGCTCTGGCGCATAATTGTTGCACCAACGAATATGTTTTTGCCGAGACCGGTGAAGAAAAAGACGCGGTCGAACGCTTGCAGCAACAGATCGTGTCTTGCCCCCTTATAACTGAGCCACATAATTCGTGATCTTCTACGAAGATGTGGAGGTATTGGGATGGCAAGGAAGCGATATACCGATGAGGATGTATTAAACCTGCTGCGACAGATTGAGCTCAGTCTGGCGTCCGGCAGCAGTATCGAGACGGCCTGCCGGTCAGCCGGCATCAGCG
>PTKB01000118.1 GCA_002937555.1 Alphaproteobacteria bacterium MarineAlpha10_Bin2
CCAAGGCTTTCGGATGGCGTCGCGCGCGGCTTCCGATGTCCCGCGTCGCTGCGCCCCACGCTCCTAGCCGAAAACCTTGGCAAGCCGTCCCTATGAGTCATTATCACCACTCCTTGGTATTACCCTTCCGCGATGAAGTGCTCCAGCCAATGAATGTCGTAGGCGCCATTGGCGAAATCGGCATTGGCAATCAGCTTGAGATGAAAGGGTATCGTCGTTTCGACGCCGGTGATGACATATTCTTCCAGGGCACGGCGCAGGCGCATCAGGCATTCGTTGCGGTTCGAGCCATGCACGATGACCTTGGCCAACAGGCTGTCGTAATAGGGTGGCACCGAATAATCCTGATAGAGCGCCGAATCGACGCGCACGCCGAGGCCGCCCGGCGGATGATATCCGGTAATCTTGCCGGGGGACGGGCGAAAAGTAAGCGGATCCTCGGCGTTTACCCGACATTCGATGGCGTGGCCGTTGAACACAATATCTTCTTGTTGATAGCCGAGCGGCGCGCCGTCGGCGACACGAATTTGTTCGCGCACCAGATCGATGCCGGTGATCATTTCCGTCACCGGATGCTCGACCTGGATGCGGGTGTTCATCTCGATGAAATAGAACTCGCCGGCCTGATAGAGAAATTCCATGGTGCCGACGCCGCGATAGCCAATTTCGGTGACCGCATTGACCACCAGGGCGCCGATGCGCTCGCGCTCCTCGGCGTTGAGCGCGGAGGAGGGGGCCTCCTCCAGCATTTTTTGATGGCGGCGCTGTAAAGAGCAATCGCGTTCGCCGAGATGCACCACCGCGCCATGCTGATCGGCCAACACTTGAACTTCTACATGGCGCGGCGAATCGATCAGTTTCTCCAGATAAAGCGACGAATCGCCGAACGCCGCTTGCGCTTCGGCGCTCGCCATCGCCACCGCTTCCGCCAGTTCCTCCTGGCGCTCGACCCGCTTCATGCCGCGTCCGCCGCCGCCGGATACAGCCTTCACCATAACCGGATAGCCAATCGATTCGGCGGCGGCGGCGAATTCTACGATATCCCGCAACGCGCCCGACGAACCCGGAACCACCGGCACGCCCAGTTTCTGCATGGCCTGCTTGGCCTGCACTTTATCGCCCATCATGCTGATATGCGCCGGCGTCGGGCCGATAAAGGTGAAGCCATGCTCCTCGACGATGCTGGCGAAATTGGCGTTTTCCGAGAGAAAGCCGTAGCCGGGATGAATGGCATCGGCGTTGGTGATTTCGGCAGCCGCGATGATGGAGGGAATATTGAGATAACTATCACGCACCGAGGCCGGCCCGATACAAACCGATTCATCCGAGATGCGCGCATGCATAGCGTCGGTATCGGCAACGGAATGCACCGAGACGGTCTTGATGCCCAATTCCCGGCACGCGCGGTGAATGCGCACCGCGATTTCGCCGCGATTGGCTATGAGAACTTTGTCGAACATGAGGGCGGGCAGTCTGAGCGGGGGAGGCGGCCGGTGCTATTCCAGCACCAGTAAAACCTCGCCATATTCCACCGGCACGCCGTTTTCGGCGAGAATTCTCGCGACACGGCCGCCGCGCGGCGCTCGAATGGGGTTCATGGTTTTCATCGCCTCGACGATAAACAGGGTTTGTCCTTCGCTAACCTGCTCGCCGACCTTTGTGAACGGCTCCGCACCAGGTTCGGGCGCGTTATAGGCGACGCCGACGAGGGGAGAGATAACCGCGCCGGGATGGCTCGAATCAAAGTTCACGGGCGTCGGGCCATCGGCAACTTCCCCACTCACAAGCTCGGGCGCCGCGGTTGCGGATGGCGCCGGCTCCATAGCGGCGGCAGCGCCCTGTAGGGTGCGCGCCACGCGCACCCGTTCCGGACCGTCGCCGATTTCGATCTCGCTTAATCCGGTTTCCTGCAAAAGCGCAGCTAGATCACGGATCAAGTCGAAATCGGCCTGGCGCGGGCTGTCCTCGGGCTCATTCAATGGCAATTTCACCGCCATTCGCTTATTCCTCTTCAACTATGCGGGCCAATGCATCGAGCGCCAACAAATAGCCTTGCGCGCCGAGACCGCATATCACGCCGAGCGCCGCCTGCGATATGTAGGAATGGTTTCTATAGGATTCGCGCCGGTAAATATTGGACAAATGAACCTCGATCGTTGGCAGGCCGACGGCGCGCAAGGCATCCAGGATGGCTATCGACGTGTGGCTGTAGGCGCCGCCATTCACTACGATACCCGAAAAATCCTCCGCCGCCGACTGAATCCATGTAACCAGCTCGCCTTCATCGTTCGATTGGCGAAAATCGACGGACATGCCCAAAGTCTGGCCCCTGTGCTGGCAGGCGACGCCAATCGCTTCGAGAGAGTCGCCGCCATATATTTCCGGCTCCCGCTCGCCCAACATATTGAGGTTTGGGCCGTTCAAGATCAAGATTTTGTGTGTCATTAATAATCCATACTAATCCAAATCCAACACATTCGCACTCTGGGTGAGACAAGGCGGCGTCCGGCAACCCCGGTCCCGGCACTAATTTCGGACGTTCGCTGGCGCAAACGGCGCAAACAGTTGAAATGCCGAACGACGTGGCCATACTCTAATTCACGATGACGCGCAACATGGTGGCTGTCGCCCAGCGCCGCCTGTCGAAGGAATTACCGCAAAACATGCATGTTCAAATAAATGGAGAAGAGCGCGACTTTGAGGGGCCGTTAACGGTCGAAACCGTTCTCCAACGGCTCGGATTCGATCCGCGCAAGATCGCGGTGGAACGCAATCTCGAAATCGTGCCCAAAGGCACTTACGGCGGCACCGCAGTGCAAGATGGCGACCGGCTGGAAATCGTCCATTTCATCGGCGGCGGCGCCAGCGCTCTTGAGCCCCAGGCGGCGGAAGAGCAAGGTTGGGTGGTCGCCGGCCGCAAATTCGATTCCCGTCTTATCGTCGGCACAGGAAAATACCGCGATTTCGCCGAAACCGCGCGCGCCGTCGAGGCTTCCGGTGCCGAGATCGTTACGGTCGCGGTGCGCCGGGTCAATGTCAGCAACCCGAGCGAGCCGATGCTGGTCGATTTTCTCGACACAAAGAAATACACCTATTTGCCCAACACCGCCGGCTGTTACACGGCGGAAGAAGCCGTCCGCACCATGCGTCTCGCGCGTGAGGCAGGCGGCTGGAAGCTGGTCAAATTGGAAGTTTTGGGCGACCAAACCACGCTCTATCCGAATATGGTGGAAACCCTGCTGGCTACGGAAATGCTGGTGAAAGAGGGATTCGACGTCATGGTCTATTGCTCCGACGACCCGATCATGGCGAAGAAGCTGGAGGATCTCGGCTGTGTCGCCATCATGCCGTTGGCGGCGCCAATCGGCTCGGGTCTGGGCATTCAGAATCCGGTGAATTTGCGCATCATCATCGAGAACAGCGCGCTGCCGGTGTTGGTCGATGCCGGGGTCGGCACCGCTTCGGATGCGGCGATCGCCATGGAGCTGGGCTGTGACGGTGTGTTGATGAACACCGCCATCGCCGAAGCCAAGGATCCGGTCAGCATGGCGCACGCCATGCGCCTCGCCGTGGAAGCGGGGCGACTTGCCTACCTGGCCGGCCGCATGGGGAAAAAGCGCTATGCCGACCCTTCGTCGCCGCTCGGTGGCCTGATCTAAGCCGATTCGGCGTTATTGCCGGAATGGTTGGGACGGCGTTTAGTCACGTTAAATTACATTATTTCAATATGTTAACGATGTTATCTAAATATTGACGTCAATTCTTTCTTGCAGGACAGAACGATCAAGGAACTAATGACAATAATTGCTCAAACTACAATGTTGGCTCGCTCGCTCATATTCAATTGCCTAAAGTGAACGGTATTACAGATGATTTTTGAATAAGTTACTGAATAATAACAATGTTCTACACAAAAATATGAATAAATGTAGCGCGCGACTACACTGTAGTTCTGTTTCAGCTTAGTTCCGCATGCAGTATGGCGGCTGTTCAACACGCCCGGAATTGCCCTGGTAGAACATGAAAATTCGGATATAGGGTGAGCTTATCGTTTGCGGTGGCTGGCCGCTAAGATGATGTCTTCGGCACGCAGATAGGAAGGCGTGCCAAGCTTTAGGCCGCGCTTCGCTTTTTCAGCGTGATAATTTGCCTCGGTCAGCTCATTTCGCAACAGCGACGCTTCCGCCAACGCGAGGGAAGATTGCGCAAGTTGCTGGTCACGACCGTAAGCGATTCCCATGAAATGCCAATGCGGTGCGTAATTCGGTTCGGCCCGGGCGGCGACAACCAGATTGTCGATGGCTTTTTTGGTAAACCCGGGTTCGTTGATTTCGATCTGGGCGCGCGCCAAGCCCAATCTCAGCAAAGGCTCGCCGGGGCGCAAGGCGACGGCGCGTTCATAGGGCGGGATGGAAAGCGAAATGAGACCGTTTTCGAATAATATTTGCCCCTTCAACTCGTGAAACCAGGGGTCGTCCGGATGGTCGCGTAACAAGGCGTCGATTTTGGCGATGGCGCGTTCGATATCGGGAATCCGGTAATAAGCGATCGCCCGGGCGTAACGCGCGGTGAGGCTGGTGTCGTTTTCGCGGTATACCCGCAACGTCTTGCCCGGCGAATTCAGATAGGCATAAAGCTTGGCCACCATGCGGCGATGCGCCAGCAACTCCGCTGCATCGGCGGTCCGGCTCGTATAGTTGGAAGTTTCGACAAAATTACGGACAAAACGGATGCGATCGCGGGTCAAGGGGTGCGAACGCAAATAGGGATCCTGGCGTTCGGCGACCAGTAATTCCTGGTCTTCAAGCTTATAAAATATGTCGAGCATGCCTTCGGCCGATCGCCCCACCGCCTCGAGATATCTTACGGCTGCCTGATCCGCCGACTGTTCCTGGGCTTGGCTGTAGCGAATGAGCGATTGGTAGGCGATCGCGGATCCGGTGCCGATGATCGCGCCTCCGGCCTGGCCGCCGCCGGCTAAGATCGCCGCGGCGCCCAAGATATAGGCCAACATCGCTTCCGCCGTGGCGTTTTCCACCGCTTCGCGGGTGCGCGCCAAATGGCCGCCGGCAATATGGCCGATTTCATGGGCGAGCACGCCGATAATCGCGTCGGGCGTGTCGCTCGACATCAACAGGCCGGTATTGACGAAAAGATTCATGCCGCCGGCGACGAACGCATTGAGGCGCGAATCATCGACAATATGCACACTTACTGCATCGGCATCCAAGCCGGCCACGGTGAATAGTGGCGCGGCATAGGCGCGGATGGTATTTTCGATCTCGGTATCACGAATGAGCGAGAGCCCCTGTGCCCTGATGGCCGGGGCAGTCACGGACAATAAAACAAGAAATGCGAGGACGAAGCCGACCGCGCGCCCGGAAAAAATGGTCAAATTCATATCCTTAATGTTCATATCGCGAATTAAACGGCTCTGGGCTGTGCGCTTTCGCGCGGCGGCGGTGGCGGCAGTGCTGGTCCTGCTTGGCGGCTGCGAAGTTACGCAGACTTTACCAGATATTTCCATGTTTGAACCCACATCCTATTTTGGCGGTGCCGCGGCGGACGAGCCGCACGCCGCTCTGGTTGCGCGCGACGTATTGGCGGCTGGCGGAACTGCGGCCGACGCCGCCGTCGCGCTTTATTTTACATTGGCAGTGACCTATCCATCGACCGCGAGCCTCGGCGGCGGCGGCCTCTGCCTGGTCTACAAACCGGACGAGGATGACGGCGATACCGCTGAAGTAATTGAATTTTACGCCCTCACGGCGGCGACCGGCAGCGCCCCGGCGCAGCGTCCGAATGCGGTTCCCGGAACGGTGCGCGGCATGTATGCGCTACAGGCGCGCTACGGCCGTCTGGCATGGTCACGGCTGCTCGCTCCGGCCGAAGCCTATGCGCGGTTCGGGCATCAAGTTTCGCGGGCCCTGGCGCGCGACATTCGCTTGGCCGGCCTGTCTTTGTTCACTGACCCTGAAATGCGCAGGATATTTCTCCATCGCGACGGATCGCCAATATCCGAAGGCCAGCGGGTGCAGCAATTGGAACTCGGCTCCGTGCTGTCGCAACTGCGCATCAAAGGCGCCGGAGATTTCTATGTCGGTAACGTGGCCAAGACCTTAAGCGGACAGGCCGCCCAGGCCGGCGGCGCCTTGACGATCGAGGAATTGCGCGCATTTCGCCCGAGCTGGCGCAAAACCGTTACAATACCGTTCGGCCACCATACCCTTCACACCGCGCCGCCGCCCGCGGCCGGCGGCCTCACCGCAGCCGCGATGTTCCATCTCCTGGCCGAAAACGACAGCTATCTCGACGCGCCGAACGATGAACGCGCCCATTTGTTCGCCGAAGTGTCGAAACGCGCCTTCGCCGATCGGCAAGTATGGATGGGCGTCGAGAATGCCGTGGCGCTCGATTCGAGCCGTCTGCAATCCGGCTTGGAATCCTATCGCTCCAACCAGGCGACAGCGCCGGATACGTTGAGCCCGCCGCCAGTTCGCCGGCTGGAAAACCCGGCGGCAACCAGCTTCGTCACCGTCGACCGACTCGGCCTCACCGTATCCTGCGCGGTGACGATGAACAATTTGTTCGGCACCGGACGCGTCGTCCCAGGCACCGGTATATTGCTCGCCGCCGCGCCGGCCGCATCGGGCAATGCCGCCGTATCTCTCTCTCCGATCGTTTTGGTCAATCACAATACCAGCCAAATGTTCTTTGCCGCCGGCTCGGTGGGCGGCGCCTCAGCGCCTTCGGCACTGGCCAGCGTCATGCGCCGGGCGTTGCTTGAAGAAATGCCGCTGCGCGATGCCCTCAACGCGCCACGCCTGCATCATGGCGGTATGCCCGACATCGTTCTCACCGAGCCCGGTCTTGAAACGGTGGAGCGCGAGAATCTTGGTCGGCGCGGCCACCGGCTTGCGGAGATTCCGGAAATTGGCCGGGTGAATGCCGTTCATTGCCCGGGAGGTGCGCCGCGCAGCCCGGAGACCTGCGTGTTCGCTTCCGACCGGCGTGGCTTCGGCCTCGCCAGCGGCGGCTTGTTGTAACCGGGCCGGGCGAGTGAAAGTCTCCAAGCGCGCCGACGTCGCGCCGTTTTACGCCATGGAAATTCTCAAGACCGCCAACGAAATGGCGGATGGCGGCGCCGACATCATGCATATGGAAACCGGCGAGCCGGTCGGTGGCGCTCCTTCCAAGGTCATCGAAGCCGCCCATGCGGCGCTCGACGGCGCCCATCTCGGCTATACCGAAGCCAAAGGCGACCCGCGATTGCGCGCGCGCATCGCCCAGCATTACGATGATTATTATGGCCAACAGGTGGCGCTCGAGCGGATCGCCGTCACTACCGGCGCGTCGGGCGGGCTCTTGCTGGCCTTTCTCGCGGCGTTCGATGTCGGCGACCGCGTCGCCATGGCCGACCCGAGTTATCCCGCCTACCGCAACACGCTGGCCGCACTGGGGTTGCAAACCGTGGGTCTGCCCGCCGGCCCGGAAACCCGCTTCCAGCCAACGGTCGAATTGTTGAAAGCGCTGGATAAACCGATCCAGGGGCTCATCATCTCCAGCCCTTCAAACCCGACCGGCACGATGATTCCGCGCAGCGAATTCGAAGCGGTGGCGAATTATTGCGAAGACGCCGGGATCCGCATCATTTCGGATGAAATATATCACGGCATTACCTATGGCGAGCGCGCCGAAACCGTGCTCGCCTATAGTGCCAGCGCCATCGTCGCCAACGGGTTTTCTAAATATTTCGCCATGACCGGATGGCGCCTCGGTTGGATGGTATTCCCGCCCGATTTGGTGCGCCCGGTCGAGCGTCTGGCCCAGAATATTTTCATCTCACCGCCGGCACTGTCTCAGCATGCCGCCCTCGCGGCTTTCGATTGCCGCGACGAGCTTGACGCCAATGTCGCGCGCTATGCTGAAAACCGTAAGATCCTGCAGGAAGCGTTGCCGCGCGCCGGCTTCGGCGACCTCGCGCCTTCGGACGGCGCTTTTTACGTCTATGCGGATGTTTCCCGCCTGACCAATGATTCGCAGCAATTTTGCCAGGAAATGCTGCGCGCGACCGGCGTGGCGGCCACGCCCGGTATCGATTTCGATACCGCGCGCGGCAATCGTTATGTGCGGATTTCCTTTGCCAGCGACCGCGCGACCGTATCGCGCGCCGCCGAAGCCCTCATTCGCTGGCTTAATGGCGCCTGAGGTGGCACCGGC
>PTKB01000119.1 GCA_002937555.1 Alphaproteobacteria bacterium MarineAlpha10_Bin2
AAAGCGCCGAGGACGCGCCGGAAGAGGCCGCGGCGGCCAAGCGCGGCATTCCGACCCCGGCCTGGGTGGGCGGCATTATCGGCGTGGTGGCGGTTCTGATTTTGTGGGCCGTCGGCGTATTTTGAATTCATGACTTTGGTTGGCATTCGCGGTGGCGGCGATGGCGAGCAGGCGGAATTGGCGCGCCTGTTGCTCGGCGAATTGAAGGCGCGCGGTCTGAGCGTCTCCGTTCTCGCCTATGCCGGCGCTTCGGCGGATATCGATATTCCGGGCAAGGACAGCTATGAGCATCGCCGCGCCGGTGCGCGCGAGGTGTTGGCGGTCTCGCGCTTGCGCTGGGCGCTGGTACATGAGGCGGGGGTGGCGGACAACCATCCGCGCCCGGACTTGGATGCCTTATTGGCGCGCCTCAAGCCGGTTGATTACGTGCTCGCGCCCGGCATCACGGAGAACGCCGGAATTACCCTCGATTTGGCGGCCGGCAGCGATGCGGTGCAGGCGGCGCACGGCAACCGCCCGGCAACGGTGTTTCGTCTTGACATGGCGGGGCAAATCGCTGATTTCATCGTCACCTCCCCAGCAGAAAAGCACTCCATACCGTGACACGCGCGCTGCCCAAATCCGTCGATGAAACGGTCGAGATTCTCGCCGCCGGCAACTATATCGCCGACCGCAATTTGGCGACGACGCTGCATATCTCGCTCAGCATGCAGCGCCCGATTTTTCTCGAAGGCGAGGCCGGCGTCGGCAAGACCGAGCTGGCCAAGGTGGTGGCCGAGCAATTTGGGCGCAAGCTCTTGCGCTTGCAATGTTATGAGGGCCTCGACGTCTCCTCGGCCGTTTACGAATGGAATTACGCCCGCCAGATGATCGAGATCCGCCTCTCCGAGGCACTCGGCGACCGCGACCGGGATGCCCTTGCCGAGGATATTTTCTCCGAGCGTTTTTTGATCACGCGCCCGTTGCTGCGCGCCCTCGAGCCGACGGCCGAAGGCGCGCCCGTCCTGCTGATCGACGAGCTTGACCGCGCCGACGAACCGTTCGAAGCGTTCCTGCTGGAAGTGCTGGCCGATTACCAGATTACCATACCGGAAATCGGCACCGTCAAAGCAGCCGAGCCGCCGATCGTTCTCATCACCTCGAACCGCACGCGCGAAATTCACGACGCGCTGAAGCGCCGCTGCCTCTACCACTGGATCGATTATCCCGATGCCGAGCGCGAGCAAGCCATCCTCACCACGCGCCTGCCCGATGCGGACAAAGATCTCAGCCGCCAAGTGGTCGCCTTCGTTCAGGAACTGCGCAAGGTGGATCTGTTCAAATTGCCCGGCGTCGCCGAAAGCATCGATTGGCTGGAGTCCCTCACGGTCCTCGGCGAAGCCGCACTGAACGAGGACATTGTGCGCCGCACTTTGGGCGTGCTGCTCAAATATCAGGACGATATCGAGAAAATCGAAGGCGACGAATTGCGCCGCTTGCTCGACGCAGCCGACTGATCGCAAACAGGTTCAGCCCGCCCTTGCGGAGCGCTCGGCAAAGCTCTACATCTTGATAATCCTATTGGCCAAACCATTCGGGCTGGCGTTATGACAACTGCACAAATGGAACAAGAAGACATTCTCGGCACCGCCGCCCAGTGGCGCGATGCCGGCCGCGACGTTGGGCTGGCGACCGTGATTGCCACCTGGGGCTCGTCGCCGCGGCCCGTCGGCAGCCAATTGGTGGTGGATGGCGAGGGCCGCTTCGAGGGCTCGGTATCGGGCGGCTGCATCGAAGGCGCGGTGATACAGACCGCCAAGGACGTCATGCAAAGCGGCCAGCCGGAAGTGCTCGAATTCGGCGTTTCCGACGAGCAGGCCTGGGAAGTCGGCCTTGCCTGCGGCGGTACGGTCCGGGTGTACGTGGAAAAAGTTGACTGAGAGATGAAGCGCGGCACTCTCGAGCGGCTGAATGCCGACCGGGCGGAAAAACGGTCTGTCGCGCTGGTGACGGAAACCGCTTCCGGCGCGCAATGGCTGGTCTATGCGGAGGCCGTTTCGCCTGACGCAGGCTTGGCGGAAGACGTGGCGGTAAGAGCACGCGCCGCTCTGGCCGACGACCGTAGCGCCATCTTGGATGCGGACGGCAAACCCTATTTCATCCAGGTGCACAATCCGCCGCTTCGCCTGTTTATCGTCGGCGCGGTGCACATCACCCAGGCCTTGGCGCGCATGGCCAGCATCGCCGGCTATGCGGTGACCGTGATCGACCCGCGCCGCGCGTTTGCCGAGCCCGAGCGTTTCCCTGGCCTTGAAGTCTCCAGCGATTGGCCGGACGACGTTCTCCGTGCCGCCGTGGTGGACCGGCGCGCCGCCATCGTCACCCTGTCGCACGATCCCAAAATCGACGACCCGGCTCTGGAAACGGTGCTGCGTTCGGAGGTGTTCTATATCGGCTCGCTCGGCAGCAACCGTACGCATGGCAAGCGCTTGGCCCGCCTCCACGAGAAAGGTTTCACCACCACCGAAACGGATCGCATTCATGGGCCTGTCGGCCTCAATATCGGTGCCAAATCGCCGGCCGAGATCGCCGTATCGATCATGGCCGAGATTACCCAGGCACGCCGGGGCGCGGCATGATTTTCGGCGAAATCCCAGTTGCCGATGCGGAAGGATTGATTCTCGCGCATAGCGTCCGCCTGGCCGGCGGCGCGTTCAAGAAAGGCCGCGTGCTCTCGGCTGAGGATATTGTCGTGCTGCAAGCGGGCGGCGTGGCGGCGGTCTCGGGCGCTCGGCTCGAAGCAGATGATATGGGTGAAGACGAGGCCGCGCTGGCGCTCGCCAAGGCGCTATCGGGGCCGGATCTTGCGCTCGGCACGGCGTTTACCGGGCGCTGCAACCTGTTCGCCACCGAGCGTGGGCTGATCATTCCGGATCAGGAACGCATCGACCGCATCAACCTGATCGATGAGGGCATGACGGTCGGCACGCTGGCGCCCTATAGCCAAGCCGAACCAGGCCAGATGGTGGCCACGGTGAAGGTGATTCCCTTCGCCCTCTCGCGCGGCATTGTCGATACCTGCCTCTCCATCGCGGGCCAGGGCGGCGCGGCGTTGCGCTTTGCGCCGTTTCGCGGCCGGCGCGTCGGATTCATCCAGACCCGCCTGCCCGGCACCAAAGAAAGCGTGCTCGATTCGACCACCGGCACCCTCCTCGAAAGGTTGACCATATTAGGCGGTGAACTGGTGAGCGAAATCCGCTGCGCCCATTCGAGCGCCGAAATCAGCGAGGCAGTCGGCCGGCTTAGGGGTCTCGAATGCGATATGATCCTGATCGCCGGGGCGTCGGCGATCGTCGACCGGCGCGACATCGTGCCGAGCGGTATCGTCGCAGCGGGCGGCGAAATCGATCATTTCGGCATGCCCGTCGATCCCGGCAATCTGCTGCTGATGGCCCATCTTGGCGAGATCGACGTTCTCGGTCTCCCGGGCTGCGCGCGCTCGCTCAAATTGAACGGTTTCGACTGGGTGCTGCGCCGGCGTTTCGCCGATATCTCCGTCACCCGGCGCGATGTCATGACCATGGGCGCCGGCGGGCTGCTGATGGAAATTCCCAGCCGTCCGTTGCCGCGCGCTTTTGCATCGCCCAAGGCGCCAACGGTGCGGGAGGACCAGGAGGCGACCGAGTCCGGCCCGACCAAAGTGGCGGCAATTGTGTTGGCGGCGGGCGAATCGCGGCGCATGGGCAACATCAACAAGCTGGTGGTGGAGGTCGACGGCGTGGCGATGGTGGCGCGCGCGGCCGATGCGGCGCTCGACAGCGGCGCCGATCCGGTTATCGTTGTGACCGGCCATGAGAGCGAAAAAGTGGAAGCGGCATTGACCGGTCGGGCCGTCGAAATCCTCAACAATCCCGATTATGCCGAGGGCATGAGCACCTCCTTGCGTGCCGGCCTCGCCGCGTTCCCGGCAGATATCGGCGCCGCCGTGATTTGCCTCGGCGATATGCCGCATGTCGATGCCGCGCTGATCTCACGCCTCATTGCCGGCTTTGACCCGGCGCAAGGGCATGCCATATGCGTGCCGACCTATAAGGGCAAGCGCGGCAATCCGGTACTCTGGGCAGCGCGCTTTTTCGCAGAAATGCAGCGCCTCGCGGGCGATGTCGGTGCGCGCCACCTGATCGGCGAACATAGCGATGCGGTGCATGAAATCGAATGCGGCGATGCCGCCGTCACGTTCGATGTCGATACGCCCGAGGCGCTTGAATCCCTAACTGCACAAAATTAAAGGAGGCTGCCGGTGCCAAGCGATCCGATCCTCCTCACCCCGGGACCGCTCACCACGAGCGCGCGCACCAAAGAAGCGATGCTGCGTGATTGGGGCTCGCGGGACGAACATTTTATTGAACTGACAGCGCGTCTTCGCCGCCGCCTGAGTGCCTTGGCGGAGGCCGAGGCGGAACATGTCTGCGTACCGATCGCCGGCAGCGGCACCGCCGCCGTCGAAGCAATGCTGGGCACGATGGTGGCCAGCGACGACCACGCGCTGGTGTTGGTGAACGGCGCCTACGGCCGGCGAATTGCGGACATCCTCGGCGTCGCCGGACGCCCTTGCGAAATTCTCGAAGGTGTGGAGGACCAGCCGCTCGATGTGGCGGCGGCGGCCGCCCGGCTGGATGCCAACAGCCGCATCACCGATGTCGTCATGGTCCATTGCGAAACCACCAGCGGTGTCCTCAATCCGCTCAACGAGATTGCCGAAGAAGTCTCGCGGCGCGGCAAGCGCCTGTTGGTGGATGCGATGAGCTCGTTCGGCGCCATTCCGATCGATGCCAGGCGAATCGCATTTGACGGCCTCGCCGCGTCGGCAAACAAATGCCTCGAAAGCGTACCCGGCGTGGCCTTTGTGCTCGCCCGCCGCACGCGTTTGGAGGCCTGCGCGGGAAAATGCCACAGCCTCAGCCTCGACCTGCACGGCCAATGGCAAGGTTTCGAAGCGAACGGGCAATGGCGGTTTACGCCGCCGACGCAGGTCGTCGCCGCGCTCGACAGCGCGCTCGACCAACTCACGGCGGAGGGCGGCATCGGCGGGCGCTTTGCGCGCTATTGGGAAAACTGCCGCGCGCTCGTCTCCGGCATGCGCGGTATGGGTTTCGAAACCTACCTGCCCGACGGCATACAGGCGCCGATCATCGTGACGTTCCGCATGCCGCGCGATGCGGCGTTCGAATTCAGCGCCTTCTATGACGCCTTGGCGGCTCACGGCTTCCTGATCTACCCTGGCAAACTGACGGATGCGCCCAGTTTTCGTATTGGATGCATCGGCGATATCCGCGCTCAGGACATTGAAAACCTGCTGGCAGCGGTAAAATCCGCCCTCGGCGAATTGGGCGTCGTCCTGGCGGCGGAGAGTTAGCGCAAATGCCAAATAAGTTTTTTATCCGAAAAGCAAAAGTAAAAGTACAGTTGCAGATGTCGGATGGCATCACCATGCAAGGCAGTGTGTTCATCAATATCGATGCGCGGGTGTTGGACTTGATGAACGATTCCGCGGCGACGTTTCTCCCCTTCGAATCCGAAGACGGCAGTATTCACCTACTCAACAAGTTCGAAATCCTGCGTCTCACGCCGATCAGCGGCAAAAGATAGCCGGCACCGCGATCAGGCGGTGAAAAAGTAAATTTTTTAATTCAAATCAAAGCAACGGCGCGGTGCGTCTATAGGATGCAAATCGTTGTCGACACGCCACGTCCGGCGCCCTAAGCCGGGCGCGGCGAAGCTCGGCGCGGTCGCGCCCGATAATCGCCGCTGGAATTGGGTGGGATCAGTCTTGTTCGGTGCTTACATCGCCCGTTGCAGGGTCGTCCGAGCCGGTCTCGTCGGCCGTATCGCCCTCGCTATTTTGCGCGTTTTTGCGCTCGGCTCGAGCGGCCGCCCGCGCGGCCTTCTTTTCGGCCTTCTGGCGTTCACGCTCAATGCGCTCGAACCGGTAGTTGGGTTTTCGGGGCAACGTGATTTCCCCTCACTGTCAGAATGACATGTTGGGCGGCCAAGCCGCCCGGTAAACTTAATTAGTCGATGAGCGCCAGGTTCTCGGCGGCCATTTTTCCATCGCGGCCCGAAACCAGTTCGAACGACACGCGCTGGCCTTCCGTGAGGCCCGGCAAGCCGGACCGTTCAACTGCGCTGATATGCACGAACGCATCTTTCGAGCCATCTTCAGGTTCGATAAACCCGTACCCCTTGGTCGGGTTGAACCATTTGACAGTACCATTTGCCATGACTTTTTCCTTTTACGACGAGAGAGACGGAACTCCACCTCATACGGGTTCCTGTGTCAACAACCACAATGCTGGGGAAGTAACCTAGTCAACCGCCGAGACAGCAATCACACCTGCAACGACGACAGTGCAACATGGCAAGACAATACGCGCCATCGATTTATATTCAAGATGAAATTCGTCGGTTCAAATTGCCAGGTCGGCCGATGGCAGGCCAAGCAGCACGCGCCCGTGATTGGACGCGTTGACATCCAGATTCTGCGTGATGTGGCCGCGCATACAGTTGGCGTCGCGCATGGCGCGCGAAATCGGGTGGCGGTCATAGAGACCGGCGCCGCCTGAGACCTGAAACAGAAGATCGACCGCCTCAGCCGAAAGCACGCCCGCCATGCACGCTTTGGCGCGAAGTTCGGTCTTCAACTCCATCGGCGCGATCTCGCTTCTCTCCGCCACCGCCATGCCGAGATCGCAGCAATTGTGCAGCAAAAGCCGAGCCGTCTCGACCGCCGTATGGGCTTCGCCGACCTTGGCTTGGACGGTGGAATAATCGGCGACGCTCTTGCCCGACATGCGCGCCACGCGGGTACGCCCCTCCTCGATATAGGCATCGATGCTGGCCTGCGCCAAGCCGAGCGCCACGGCGCTCTGGTTGATCGAGAACATGGCGAAGGCCGGCAGCTTATAGGTCGCCGCCGGATTGACCGCGCAGCCCGGCGCATTACCGCCGCCTTTGGTGTCGTTGATGGGCAAGGCGCGGGCGGCCGGCACGAAGACATCCTCGATGACGACGTCGGCGCTGCCGGTGCCGCGCAATCCGGCCGAATGCCAGGTATCGAGAATTTCATACTCGGCGAACGGCACGGCGTGCATTTGGGCTATCGGAGGGCCGTCGCCATTCTCGGCGAAGGCCGCGGCGATAAACCAGTCGGCGCCGTAGACGCCGCTCGCGAACGGCCATTGCCCGCTCAGCCGCCAGCCGCCATCAACCTTGCGCGCTTTGCCGCAACCGGGGATGAGCACGCCGGCGACCAGGGCATCGGGCATCGGCCCCCAGATCTCGTCCTGCCCCTCGGTCGGGAAATAGCCGAGCAGGCAATTGTGCGAGCAATATTGCGTCAGGCACCAGCCGGCGGCGCAGCAGGCTTGCGAGATGATATCGACGATATCGACCATGCCGGAAAAATGCGCCTCAGCGCCGCCATGGCGGCCGGGCTGCAGAATTCGGTGAATACCCGACGCACGTATGTCCGCCATGGTTTCGTCGGAAAGACGGCGGGTTTCCTCGGTCTCGCCCGTGCGCGCATGGACCGTCTCGATCAGCCCTTGTGCCTCTGACAACAAGCCGGCTCGGGTAAGCATTGTTTCGGATGGCGTTGTTGCGACATTCATCGCCGGCCAGCTTAGCGCCTCATCCGCACTGCCGCCAATCGCAATCCGTCACGGTGTTTCAGGCTCGTTGCCGAACAGGCGTATGGAGAGCATCAGCGCACTCAGGCTCTTGCCGTGAATATCGAGGGCCGCAGTCTGGGTGACGCTGCCGCCCCGCATTTTCTCGATGACGAAATTTATCGCCTGCAGGTTGGGGAGCTCGAAACGCCGCACCGGCCCTTCGGCAACCGGCGCAAACGCCTCCATGACGCGCGCCTCGGTCAACTCCCGGAGCAGCCGCTGATAGCCCGCGTCATCATGGGCGATAACCGAAATATTGACCCAATGGCCTTTGTCGCCAGCACGAGCATGCGCGAGATCGCGAACCGTCACGGTCATGGCTGGGTGACGATCCTGACGCGGGTGGGCGCCAACTCGCGCGGCAGGAGCACGGATTGGACGGCGAGAATTTCGCGCACATTGGCATAATCTCCGGCGCCGCCGGAGGGGCCGTTGGTGTATAGCGCGGCCACTTCCCAACCTACCGCGTCGGCGGCCGCGCGGTGTGCT
>PTKB01000012.1 GCA_002937555.1 Alphaproteobacteria bacterium MarineAlpha10_Bin2
TCGCCGATAACCTGACCGGCGATGGCGACGATATCTTCATGATCGGCGCCGGCGACGGCAATGACACCATCGACGGCGGCGCCGGCAGCGCCTGGACCGACACGATAGATCTCGACAATCCCGGCGATTCCGGAACCGATTGGACCATCGATCTCGACCCCGGTTCGACGATCGAGAATCAGACCGCGAATTCCCTCGATCTTAGCGACGACGCCAGCGGCACCATCAACCTCTCCGACGGCAGCGAAATCTCCTTCGAAAACATCGAACGCTTCGATTGGTGACAGGTTAGAAGCGGTGCGCCTCGGCGATATAGTCGGGGCCCTGCATTTCCTTGAGGCGCGACGCGGTGCGGGTGAATTCGAAGGCGCCGGAGCCCGCGGTATAGAGCGCGTCCGGCTCCGCCGCCGCCGAGCAGATGAAATTGACGCGGTGCTCGTAGAGCACGTCGATCAAGGTGACGAAGCGCTTGGCCTCGTTGCGCATCTCCGGCCCCATACGCGGGATATCGCGCAATATCACGGTGTGGAACGCCGCCTGAAGCGCAATATAGTCGGCCGGGCCAAGGGCGCGCGCACAGAGCTCGTCGAAGGTCGCGAAAGCGACACCTCGCGCCGTGCGCTCAATCGTGAGCGTCCGCCCCTGGACGTCGAAGACTTCCGGCTCCGGCGGGATACCGTCGCTCAAATGCCGGAATATCCGCTCGAGCGCCGCTTCCGCCGCATCCGAAAGCGGCGTGTGGTAGAGGCGCGAGCGGCTGATGAAGCGGGTGCGGTAGTCGGTGGGCCCGTCAAGCGCGACCAGCTCCAGGCGGGCCTTCACGAGATCGATGAAGGGTACGAAGCGCGCCCGGTTGATGCCGTTCTCATAGAGCGCATCGGGGGTGCGGTTGGAAGTCATGACGACGATCACCCCGGCCTCGATCAGCGCCTCGAAGAGCGGCCCGAGCACCATCGCATCGCCGATATCGGTGACGTGGAAATCGTCGAAACAGAGCAGCCGCACGCCTTCCGCGAGGCGCCGCGCATAGCGCACCAACCCGCTATCCCCACCGGTTTCTTTGCCGCTCACCAGGGCGCGGTTGATCTCCGAATGCACTTCCTGCATGAAATGATGGTGATGCACACGGCGCTTGGGCGTCAGTCGCGCGGCGTCGAAAAAGAGATCCATCAGCATGGATTTGCCGCGCCCGACGCCGCCATGAATGTAAATGCCGCGCGGGTCCTCCTTGGGCGCACGCGGGCTGCGGGCGAACGGATTGAAGCTGCGCCGCGCCGACGGCGCAGAGAGCCCGGCAGTCAAACGGTCATGTAACGCCTGCAGACGGCGCACCGCCGCATCCTGGTCGGCATCGGGAATAAATCCTTCCGCCGCCTCGGATAGAAGCGCGCGGTAAGCCGCAAGCGGACCCACCCCGGCGCTCATGATTTGGTGTTAATGCGGCTGATGATCGACCACTTTATAGTGGCCGTCGCGCAGTTCGCCGAACATCATCGGCACTTCCGGGTGCGACACCGGCAAGCCGCTTTCGTCGATCAGCAGATTTTGCTCCGACACATACGCCTCGTAAGCGATTTCATCGTTCTCGGCCAAGAGATGATAATAGGGCTGCTCCTTGGCCGGGCGGATATCTTCGGGAATCGCCAGCCACCACTCTTCGGTATTGCTGAATTCCGGATCGACGTCATAGATGACGCCGCGGAACGAGTAAACGCGATGCTTGACGACTTGCCCGATGGCGAATTTTGCGGCTTTCACAGCTCCTACCCCGGCTGTTCGATTAATCTAGCGCTTCATTTGCGCCAGATTATCCGATCTTAGCAAATGATTTATGAATTTGCGCCACGCGGCAAAAACTATTCCGCGCTGTCTTGCCGAAAGCCAGGCAGGATGCAATCTTGCCGGCGCCATAGGAGGTAAATATGGAATTGCACCCGCAGACGCAGGAATTGTTGGACCAGATGAACGAGGTCGAGGCGCCGCCGGCCTGGGAGCAGCCGCTCGACGAATTGCGCATCAACTTCAACGAATTGGTGGTCAGCCTGGGCGCCCCGGGGCCGCAATTGAAGCGGGTGGAAAACCGCGACATCCCGGGCCCGCACGGCGCCATTCCGGTGCGTATTTACTGGCCCGACGATGCCGCGCCCGGGCCGCTTCCGATGTTCGTTCATTTCCACGGCTCGGGCTTCGTGGTGCTCGGCCTCGACAGCCATGACAATGTCTGCCGCGAATTGGCCCAAGGCGCGGGCTGCATTGTGGTGGCGGTCGATTACCGCAAGGCGCCGGAGAACAAATTTCCGAAACCCACCGACGACGCCTGGGCGGCGACTGAATGGGCGGTGGCGAATTGCGCCGAATTGGGCGGCGATGCGGCGCGCCTCGCGGTCGGCGGCGATTCGGCGGGCGGCTGTTTGGCGGCCGTGGTGGCGCAGCGCGCGGCGCGCGAGGGCGCTCCGAAGATCGCCCTCCAACTGCTGGTCTATCCGGTTACCGATATGAGCAACGACACCGATTCCTACCGCCGCTTCGCCGACGGCTTCAACCTCACCGCCGATATGATGCGCTGGTTCGTGCGCACCTATCTGAACGGCGATGACGAGAAGACCGACCCCACCGCAGCGCCGCTTCGCGCCGGCGATGTGAGCGGCGTGGCGCCGGCGCTGATCATCACCGCGAGCCACGATCCCCTGCTCGATGACGGCATCAAATATGGCGAGAAACTGCGCGCCGCCGGCGTGCCGGCAACGCATACCGATTACCCCGGCCAGATTCACGGCTTTTGGAATTTCTCCGCCCGCATCGATGCCGCCCATGAAGCCCGCGCCGAAGCCTGCGCGGCGCTTCGCGAGGCGTTCGCCGGCAGCTAGTCCGGTTTGGAATCGGCGGCACTGAGTTCGATGGCGCTGCCATGCGGCGTGTTGAGATAGGCGCGCCGCCAATCTTCCTTACGCCCGGTCAGTTCGGCTGAGGACGCCAGGCCTTTGTCGGCGACCAGCTTTTCCAACGCCGCCAACCATTGACGGTAATAGATATCGAGAGAATCGCCCTCTTCGCCGCTCTTTGCGGCGGCGATCTCGGCGCTCAAATATCGCACCCATTCGGTCCAGCTAAAATGCCCTTCGGCGGAAAGCCGCACCGTCATGGCGAATGCCTGGGCCTGCCACGGCTCGGCGAAAAGCGGGCCGTCCTCGTTAAAGGGAAGCGACGGCGTCGCCGCCAGCTCGGCATTATCCATCATTTACTGCCCAGCCACTCAAGCAGGGTCGAGATAATCGTCCCACATATCGACATAGAGGCTGTCGCGGGCCGAAGCATCGGCGCCCCATAATTCGCGCGCGGTGAAGCGCACGCTATAGACGTTCTGCGGCGTTTCACCGCCGCCATGCGCCATGGTGTCGGGAAGGCCAAACACGCCATGAACCTTATGGATGGTGCCGCGTTTGCCGCGTAGGTAACGCGGCAGGCGCGTATGGCCGGCGGGATTGATGTTGCGCGCGATGACGCCGTCGCCGGCTTTGAATTTGGCGGCCACATCGGCGTCGATCCGGGCCGACGCACCGCCCATGAAGACGGGAACAACCATATCCGCAGGTAAGGCTGGCATTATGCGGCCTCCTCTTCAGCTTTGGACCAGGCCGCTTCCAATTCGGCGCGCTCGAGTTGGCCCTTATCCACCAGCACCCGTTCCAGCGAATGGAGCCAATGCTCGTAATAGCTCTTGGCCAGATATTGCGCCGGTGTCACGTTTTCGATGGCGTGGCGGGATTCATTATCATTAAAAAGTCCGCCGGCGAACGCCGCCGTCCACAGCGCGAAGGTTCGGCGCTCCCAGTCGGCATGAAACACCGGCTCATCCATTTCCGTATCGATCGGTCCCATGCCATGCATGCCGCCGAGATCATGAATGCCGTTCATCTTATGTCGCCTCCGCCACATTCGCCCAAGCCGCTTCCAATTCGGCGCGGTCGAACTGGCCCTTCTCCATCATCACCCGTTCCAGCGAATGCAGCCAATGTTCGTAATAGCTGGTGGTGAGATATTCCGCCGGCGCCATGCGCTCGATGGCATGGCGGAATTCGTCGACATTATAGATACCGCCGGCGAAGGTGGACATTAACAGCGCGAACATGCGGCGTTCCCACTGGTCGTGAAACACCGGCTCCTGAGTTTCCGGATCGACCGGCCCCAAGCCGTGCATGCCGCCCAAGTCATGAATGCCGTTCATCTTATTCTTGCCCCGCGCGTGCCGTGCCGATCATCGAATCGCGCGTCACCAGCGCCGCCAATTCTTCCTCGCTGAGATCCTCGGTGCCGTCTGGGCGCTCAGGCAACACCATGTAGCGCACCTCCGCCGTGCTGTCCCACACGCGGACCTCCACGTCGTCGCCGATATCGACACCGAATTCCTCCAGCACGGAGCGCGGCTCTGAGACCGCTCGGGCGCGGTAGGGCGCCGCCTTGTACCACACCGGCGGCAGGCCGAGCACCGGCCACGGATAGCAGGAGCACAGCGTGCAAACGAGAAGGTTATGCACCTCGGGCGTATTCTCTACCACCACCATGTCCTCGCCCTGTACGCCGCTAAAGCCCAACTCGGCAATCGCCGACGTCGGGTCGGCAAGCAGGCGCGCCTTGTATTCCGGATCGATCCAGGCACGGGCCACCACTTGGGCGCCGTTCTTGGGCCCAATATTATGTTCATAAAGTTCGACGATAGCGTCTAGCGTCTCCGCCTCGACCAATCCCTTCTCTAGCAGCAGGGATTCGAGTGCCTTGACGCGGAGTGCGATGTCTGACGGCGGGTCGGTGTGATCGTGGCCGGCCATGGTGGACCTCCCTTGTGCCGATTTATCTAGTTTGCGGCGGTGAAAGTTTCTCCCATCGGCGCCGCGCCCGTCAAGCCGCGGCTTAGCTGATTTGCCCTACGATTTCGATGTAGATCGGATATCTGCAAGGCCATAGCTTGTGCTGCGGCCTCCACCTGGATTCTTCTCCAGAACACCGCGTTCGATTAGATCGAGAATATCGCGGTGGGCGGTATCCTGCGAGCACTTTGCTAGCTTCGCCCATTTTGAAGATGTGAGCTTGCCCTCGAAACCTTGTAGCATTCGGTTGATGACCTTGATCTGACGTTCGTTCAACGGCTCTGTCGCGAAGTGGTCCCAGAAACGCGCCTTGACGAGAACCGATGAAAGGGTTTCCTGCGCGCCCTCTATGGCCCGCGCTAGGCAGCCCAAAAACCAGACCTGCCAGTCCGTCACGTCCATTGTACCCTTCTGGGTGAGTTCCAGCGTGTGGTAATAGTCGTCCCTCTCATGTCGAATTTGTGCCGACATGCTGTAGAAGCGTTGCGCGCTTCGTTCGGATCGGGCGAGCGCCATATCGGCTACAGCGCGCACAATTCGCCCGTTACCGTCATCAAAGGGTTGGATGGTGACAAACCACAAATGCGCCAACCCGGCTTTCAGAACCGGGTCCGCATTCGATACGCTATTGAACCACTCCAGGAATGCAGCCATCTCAGTGTCCAATCGCTCGGCCGGCGGCGCTTCGTAATAGATACGCTCCTTGCCGACGGGGCCGGAGATGACCTGCATGGGACCACTGCCGTCGTCACGCCATGCGCCGGCCCGGATCTGCGTCATGCCGCTCCGCCCCGTCGGAAACAAGGACGCATGCCAGTCGAACAATCTCTCTCGGGTTAGCGGCTCGTCATAGCGGCGTGTGGCGTCCAGCATCATCTCGACCACCCCTTCCACCTCCCGGTCGGCCGATATCAGGCCGCCCACGTCCATGCCAAGGCGACGGGCGATTGATGAGCGAACCTGCTCATGGTCCAGCAATTCACCCTCGATTTCACTCGACTTCAGAACATCCTGTGTCAGTGTTCGCAGCTCGGCCTCTTCCCTGAGCTGAAAACCAAGTGCCTCCATTCGCCCCACCAGGCGACCTTGCTCATGACGGGTCGCTGCCAGCACGTTGGCTCGTTTGTCCTGGTCCCAATGAAACCGGGGCCAATCCGGCAATTGCCAAATATACAAATTCATTCTCCGCATTATATGCGGATATTGTGACAAATGTTCTCCGCACAAAATATGCGGATATCGTGACAAATGTTCTCCGCACAAACAATATTTATCGATGCATTTTGTGCGGAGAATATTGCGATTATTCTCCGCATGAGACGGCAATAAAGCGCTCAAGTCATTGTATCCGTGTTGAATTCGAGTGCCAGGGAAAATATTAGTTCGCTCGAACAGGATATGGATCGCTTGGGCCGAGCCATCGCCGCCGCGCCCGTCAAGCCGCGCTTTAGCTGATTTGCCGCTTGCGCCCTTCCCAGTAGGGTTTGCGCAATTCGCGCTTGAGGATCTTGCCGGGGCCCGAGATCGGCAACGGCTCATCCCAAAAATCGATTCCCTTCGGCACTTTGTAGCCGGCGATCTTGTCGCGGCAAAAGGCGATCAGTTCGTCAGCCGCCACCGGATGGCGCAATTGGATGGCGGCATGCACCGCCTCGCCCCATTTCTCGTCCGGAATGCCGAACACGGCGGCTTGGAGGACCGCCGGATGCTGGTGGAGGACCTCCTCCACTTCGGTGCAATAAACGTTCTCGGCGCCGCTAACGATCATGTCCTTGGCGCGGTCCATCAGGAAGATGTAGCCGTTTTCATCCGCATAGCCGAGATCGCCGGAGAAATACCAGTCGCCCCTAATCGCCGCCGCCGTTTCGGCTGGTTTGTTCCAATAGCCCTGCATGACATTCGGCCCCTGGACGGCGATTTCGCCAACCTCGTGCGGTGCACATTCTTCACCGTTGTCGCCCATGATGCGGATAGCCACTCCGGGCAACGCCTGGCCGCAGGAGCGCAACAGATCCGAATGCTGCATGCGCTCTTCGTGGCGCAGTCCCGTGGCGATCGGAGCCAGTTCCGTCGCGCCGTAGAGATGGATGAATTCGGCGTCGGGAAAGGCAGCGATGGCGCGCCGGATCACTTCCGTGGCGATCGGCGACGCGCCATGCGCCACGGTGCGCACGGATGAAACATCGCGCGGATTGGCGTGTTGTTCCTCGGCCAGGGCCGCAATCATCACCGGCACACCGAGAGTTTGCGTTGCGCCCTCGCGCGCAATCCGGTCCAAAATATCGCCCGGGTTGAACGCCGGAATCACCAATTGCGTGCCGCCGCTCCAAATGCTGGCGATAACGGAATTCGATCCGGCGGCGTGAAACAGCGGCGCCATGACGATGGCGATGTCTTCCGACGTCGGCTGGGTGATGGCAGTCCAATTGTGGCAATTGGCGATCAAATTGCGGTGGCTCAGCATCACGCCCTTGGAGGCGCCGGTGGTGCCGCCGGTGTAGAACAGCCCGGCCAGGGATTGCTCGTCGATGCCTTCACCCAGTTCGATCTCGCTCGCCTCGCCGATCAAACTTTCATAGCCGTCGGGAATTTGAATCACGCGCTCGACCAGCGCCTCCAACGCGCCGGGCGCGCGGTCGGTCAAAAGCAGCTTCGCACCCGAATCTTTCAGCGCATAGGCAAGCTCCGCTTCGGCATGGCGGGTATTGAGCGGCACCACGGCGAAGCCGGCCGACGGCACCGTCATATAGGTCTCGATATATTGGTGCGAATTGGCTGCGAGAATGGCGACCCGGTCGCCGGGCGCGAGGCCGAGCGCCGTTAGCGCGCCGCCGAGGCGCCGGCAACGCGCCGTCAACTCGCGGTATGTCATGCGGATATCGCCGCAAATGGTGGCCGGGTTGTCGGCATAATGGCGGGCGGCATGGCGCAGCGGATCGGCGAGTGTGTGCATGTTGGAGCCAAAGCTGATGAGAACGGCTCCAGGCTAACCTGTTGTGCCGATCATCGCCAGCGCGTGGCGCGTGGATTTGGCTATGCCATCCCAGGAGCCACTTGTATCTTGTGGGTTTGGCGCAACAGTTGGAAAAGCTCCCGGGGGAGCTGGATGGCGGGGGCCATGGCGGACGACAAATCCACACATATCGGCGGCTGTCTGTGCGGCGCCGTGCGCTACGAAGTACGCGGGCGTTTACGCGATGTCGTTAAGTGCCACTGCACAATGTGCCAGCGTCTGCACGGCGTCTTCGGCGCCCATTCCAAAGCCAAGAAGTCCGATATCCGCATCACCCGGGACGAGGGCCTGGCCTGGTACGCGTCCTCGGAGCGGGCGCAGCGCGGAATTTGCCGGCGCTGCGGCGCCAGCCTGTTCTGGCGCCCGGTCGATCAGGACGCCAGCGGAATTCTCGCCGGCAGCCTCGATGCGCCGAGCGGCTTGAAGACTCTGGGGCATATCTTTACGGCGGATAAAGCGGATTATTACGACATTGACGACGGTCTGCCGGCCTTCGAGGAATCGTCCGATGGCGGATTCGAAGGCGATCGCCTGTAATGCCGGCGCGGGATGAGATTGGTTTCGCGCCACGTTAGGACGCCCCCTTCCGCAATAGCCGCCAAATCGGCGCCATCGGAAGCACGCCTGCTGCGCCGGCTGCGGGCTCTATCGGCTGCCCTGTTGGTGGCGATCACGGCGTTGACCACGCCGGCCGCAGCCGATTTCGAAACCGGGCGCGCCGCCTATGTTGATGGCGATTTTGCCGCCGCCATCGAAGCCTGGCGCGCGCCGGCCGAAACCGGGGCCGCGGCGGCGCAATTCGCACTGGGCACGCTTTATGTCACCGGCGAAGGGGTCGAGCAGGATTTCGAAGCAGCGCTGTCGTGGTTCGAAAAAGCCGCCGAACAGGGCCATGCCGGCAGCCAATATAACCTCGGCCTGATTCTCGATCAGGGCTGGACCGGCATGCCGGATTCCCTCGCCGCGGCGGAATGGTTCAAGAAGGCGGCGGCGCAGCGCCACGCCGGCGCGCAATACCAGCTCGGCTTGCAAAACGAACATGGCTGGGGCGTCGATGAGGATTTGGCCGAAGCGATCCGCTGGTACGAACAGGCGGCCGGGCTCGACTATGCCAGCGCGCAATACACCCTTGTGATATACGCCAAGGGCCAGGGCGTCGCGCCCGACGCCGCCCAGGCGGCCGCCTGGTACCGAAAGGCCGCCGACCAGGATTTTGCCGAGGCCGAATACAATCTCGCCGTCCTCTATTTCAAGGGCGAGGGCGTCGCCGAAGACCACGCCACAGCCGCGGCGCTGTATTTAAGGGCGGCGGAAAAGGGCCATATCGAAGCCCAGAACAATCTCGCCGGCATGTATGCGCTCGGCCTTGGGCTCGCCCAGGATCTGGTTCTAGCCTATATGTGGGTAAGCTTGGCCGTCGACGAAGACGCCGACTTCGCCGAACAAAACCGCGCCCGCCTGGCCCCGCTGATGACCCCGGAACAAATCGGTGAAGCCGAACAACTGGCGGAAGCGTGGGAGCCGGCCGAATAGCCAAGCGGCGTCACACAGACACGCAGGCAACGCTTTCAACCGCTCTCCAAATTGCGGATTTCCTTAGCTCGGGCGCGGTATTCTTCGGCCTCGTTGCGGCGCCCCACGTCGATCAAGAACGACGCATACAACTCCAAAATGTTGATCGTGCCGCGATGCCTGGTGCCCCACAATTCTTGGTAAGTTTTCAACGCCCGCTTGAAATGAAAATCAGCGGCGTTGGTTTTCTCGGACTTCCGATAGAATTGAGCCAATTTGGAAAGGCTCGCGGCAACCAACTTATGCTTTGTTCCGAGCGCCTTTTCCCGTAGGGCCAAAGCGCGCTGAAAGTTATACTCGGCGTCTTCATATTCCTCTTGTACCTGGTAGAGGACACCCAGATTGTTGAAAATACTTGCCGCGCCTAATTCATCTTCTCCCAACGTCGAGAGGTAGATTTTCAACGCGCGCTTGTAAATGAACTCCGCCGCAAAATATTGTTTTTGAGTGTGATACAGCACGGCCAGCCGGTTAAAGCTGGCCGCCACGTCAGGATGGTTTGAGCCCAAGGTGTCTTCGCGTATCGCCAGTGCCAGCTCGTAATAGCCTTCCGCCACATCATATTTTTTCAGTGACTTGTTAGAGAGCGGCCAGGTGGTCGTGCAGGATGGCGACATTGAGATCGTCCTTGCCGAATATGGCTTTGCTGATCGACAGGGCTTGCTCGGCGAATGGTAGTGCCTCTTCAATCTTGCCCTGCCTCTGCAGATCCTTCGACTGCTTGATGGCTTTCGTGAGTTCGCCGCTGCCGCTCCATCCGGCGGCAGGAAACAAAACCCCAGCGACTAATAAAATTATAAGCCAGCGAGATACTCTCAAAACGCGTCTTCCCGTAGCCGCTTTGGCGGCCCAAGCATGGCAAAGAGTGTTTACAGTTTGGCCTTCGCGTTTTGGCCAATCATACGAAAGTTGCGCCGCCATGCTAACGGGTTTCAAGGCTCGGCGACCAGGGCTTTCTAAAGGCCGCGCACAATCCCGGCATTGCCCCCGGGCAGAGTGCCGCGTTTGGTGGTTGCAACGGCGCGCCGATGCGCTTATGTGAGCGCCATCGCATTTTCAATTCGCCCTGTCGCGCCGCTGAAGCCGCTTCGTTCCGGTGGCGCGCGGCTGAGGAATGAGTTTCCGTGTCGCCACGCAAGACCTTCGCCATTATCTCCCATCCGGATGCCGGCAAGACGACGCTGACCGAGCGCTTGCTGCATGCCGGCGGCGCCATACATTTGGCCGGCGACGTCAAGGGGCGCGGCGAGCGCCGGCGCACGCGCTCGGACTGGATGGCGATCGAGCGCGAGCGCGGCATCTCGATCTCGAGTTCGGTGATGACCTTCGAGCATGCAGGCATCACCTTCAATCTTCTCGACACGCCGGGCCATGAGGATTTCAGCGAAGATACCTACCGTACGCTGACGGCGGTCGATTCGGCGGTGATGGTGATCGACGCCGCCAAGGGCATCGAGAACCAGACACGGAAATTGTTCGAAGTCTGCCGCCTGCGCGATATTCCGATCCTCACATTCATCAACAAAGTCGACCGCGAGGGCCTGAGTCCCTTTGAATTGCTCGATGAAATCGAGCGCACCTTGGCACTGGACGTCTGCCCGATGGTGTGGCCGGTCGGCATGGGCGGCCTGTTTCACGGCTGCCTCGATCTCAGAAACGGCAATTTCCTTACCACCGAAGCCGGCGCCGGCGGCCGGTTCGATACGGTCCGCCCTAGCAGTGGCGCCGAGGACGAACAGTTCGACGAAAGCATTTCCGCCGAGGTGCTGCCCGGCTTCCGCGAGGATGTCGAGCTGGCGCTATCCGCCTATCCGGAATTCGACGTCACGAGCTACCTCGAAGGTCATCTGACGCCGGTTTATTTCGGCTCGGCGCTCAAGGATTTTGCCGTGGCTGAGCTCTTACAGGCGCTCACCCAGTATGCGCCAACGCCGGGCGCGCAAGCGGCCGAGCCGCGCGCCATCGAGCCGGACGAAAAAAACGTCACCGGCTTCGTGTTCAAGGTGCAGGCCAATATGGACAAGAACCACCGCGACCGGGTGGCTTTTTTGCGCCTCTGTTCCGGGCGCTTCAAACGCGGCATGAAGCTGAAACAGGGGCGCAGCGGCAAGACCATGGCGATCAACAACCCGACCTTCTTCTTCGCCCAGGACCGACAATTGGCCGAGGACGCCTATCCCGGCGATATCATCGGCATCCCCAATCACGGCACGCTGCGTGTCGGCGATACGCTGAGCGAAGGCGAGGATCTGCGCATCACCGGCATCCCCAATTTCGCGCCGGAGATCCTCCGCCGCGTGCGCCTCGGCGATCCCATGCGCATGAAGCAATTGCGCGGCGCGCTCGGCGATCTCGCCGAGGAAGGTGTCACGCAAGTGTTCCGCCCGCGCGTCGGCGCGCAATGGATCGTCGGCGTCGTCGGCCAGCTCCAGCTCGACGTGCTGATCTCGCGTATCCAGAACGAATATCAGGTTGCCGTCGATCTCGAAGCCGCACCCTACGAGACCGCGCGCTGGCTGACGGCGGACGAAGCGCCGCGCCTCAAGGAATTCGAGAAAAACCAGCAGGCCAACCTCGCCGACGACCGCGACGGCTATCCGGTCTTCCTCGCCCGCAACGCCTGGGAGCTCGACTACATCGCCAAAAAATGGCCCGACATAAAATTCAACGAGACGCGCGAGCGTGGGTGAGGCGAACCCAAGAATATTCTCCCAAGCGGCACCACCAACCGGAATGCTTCATGCATTCCGGCAAGCGCGACCGCGCGCCCGAGTTAATACGAGGTAAGCCAAGGGAGCGGAGGCGACCGCCCGGCGTTTGAGGGGCCAATATAAAAGAGCTGCGCTTGGGTCGCCCCTTCTCCCCAACCCCTCTTCCCCCCGGGGAAAAGGGCCTTGAATATTTTCCCTACTGCAAACGCGAAAAGTTTCTGTGCCAGGTCTTGAGGCTCTTGGGACGGATGAAGATCAGCCAGCGCGGGTCCTTCATGGTGGGTTCGAGATATTTCGGGCCGTCCTCGCCGAGATATCTGAGCGCCATACGGCGCGCGATCGCCACCCATTTGCCGCCGATGTTGGGCCGCTCGACCACTTCCGCCGAGCCCTGGACCAGCACTTTGGCCGGATTGGCGACGGTATCGATGCAGATCGAGACGCGCGGATTGCGCGACATGTAATGAGCCCAGAGCGATTCCTCGCGCCCCACCAGATAAAAGCCGCCATCGCGGTATTCGTGCCAAACCGGCGCGGTATAGGGCCAACCGTCATCGTCGAGACAAGTCACGCGACAAATTTCGCCGCCGTCCAGGAATTTATCCAGCTCCGCCGCGCTCATCGGCCCCGGCTTGGCCGCCTCACCTGATTCCGCCATGTTTCCCCCCTAATGCTGTTCGTCGCCCTCTTCTTCGCGCGCCATACGGGATATGTTAGCAGACTGGAAATTTTATTGCGGCTTCCGCAATGGTTTCCGAAGGGAGGCAGATCATGCGGCTTGAAGACAAGAAAGCGATCGTTACCGGTGCGGCGGCCGGGATCGGGCTCGAGACGGCGCGGCGCTTTGCTGAGGAAGGCGCGCAGGTGGTGCTGTCCGATATCGACGGCAGCGCAGCTGCGGCCTCGGCAGCGGAAATCGAGGGCGGCGTCGCCATTGCCGCCGATGTCACCGATCAGGGACAGGTGGATGCGCTCGTTGCCGGCGCCATCGAGGCCATGGGCGGCCTCGATATCCTGGTCAACAATGCCGGTATTCCGATGCTGGGCACGGTCGAGACCCTGGCCGAGAGCGATTGGGACCGTGAGCTCGATGTTAATCTGAAGAGCGTTTACCGCACCGGGCGCGCCGTCTGGCCGCATTTCAAGGCGCAGGGCCATGGCGTGATCTTGAATACCGCCTCCGTCGCCGGGCTTACCGGCAGCGCCGGCCAGGCCAGTTACGGCGCCGCCAAAGCGGGTGTGATCAATCTCACGCGCTGCATGGCAGTCGATGGCGCGGACATTCCGATCCGCGGCAATTGCATCTGTCCGGGGTTCATCGAAACGCCGATGCTGTTGGATTATCTCGCCGACCAGGACGATCCGGCCGCTGCGCGCGCCCAGGTAGATGCGATGCATCCTCTGGGCGGCATCGGCCGCGCGTCCGATATCGCCGGCGGTTTCGTCTATCTTGCGTCCGACGAAGCTGCCTGGATCACCGGCACGGCGCTCACCATCGACGGTGGCCTGACCGCCGGGATCTAGCCGGCCTCGTTATGGTTGGCGAGCGTGTTTTCGCGCATGCCCAGCCGGGTGAGGCCGATATCGCGCAACATATGGCCGTCTATAGCGCCCCCGGCCACCGGGCCGCGCGCCGCATGTTTGTGGTGCGCGCTCGGTGCGCGGAACAGCAGCCCAGCAAGAAAATCACGAACATACGGGCCGCGCCTGGAACGCCGCGGGCTAAAGGATAAGTCGAAATTAGTGATGTCCATCATTCTCTCCTGAGCACCTTGCCGCATCGTTGCGGCATCTACAGATACGTATGTTTAGTAAGTTTGGATGCTGACCTTAATCGGCACCGAACCCTTGAGGCTGTTGTAGACCGGCGACATTTGCGACAGAGGCTTGAGCGTCTCGCTGTCGGCATCCGACTTGACGCGGAAATTCACCTGGATCGTCGAGCGGTTGAGCGCGCCATCGATCCAGGTGTTGGAATTGCGGAACTGGAATTTGCCGAGCTCCGGCGTCGACGCCATAATCCTGCCGTCACGATCCCTGCTCTGCTCGCTTGGCACGGCCTGAGCGCGTCCGTAAACTGGCCTCTCCGAGAAGCTACGGTGGCGGGAGGGCGGCATGAAAACCGACATCAATTGCGATATGGGCGAGGCCTATAGCATCTACACCTGCGGCGACGACGCGGCGATCATGCCTTATGTCAGCCAGGCCAATGTCGCGTGCGGCTTTCATGCCTCGGACCCGAGCGTCATGCGCGAGACCGTGCGCCTCGCCAAAAGCCACGGCGTTGCCGTCGGCGCACACCCTTCCTATCCCGACCGCCAGGGCTTCGGCCGGCGCGCCATGAAGCTTGAGCCGGAAGAGCTGCTCGACTGCCTGGTCTATCAAGTCGGCGCGCTGAAGGGCTTTCTCGACGCCGAAGGCATGGCGCTCAACCATGTCAAGCCGCACGGCGCCTTGAACGGCGTCGCCTGGGACGACGAAGCGACCTGCCGCGCCATCGGCCTCTGCGCGCAAACGTTCGGCGTGCCGGTGATGGCGATGTCGGGCACCGGCCACGAAAAGGTCTATGGCGAACTCGGCTTGGACGTCATCTTCGAGACCTATGTCGACCTCGACTATAACGATGCCGGCGAAGTGGTGATCACCCGCGAACACACACCCGTCGCGCCCGAGGACGCGCTGGCCCAGGCGCGCCGCGCCGCCAACAACGGCGAGGTGAAGGCGCTCTCGGGCAAGCTGGTTGCGGTCAAATGCCAATCCATCTGCGTCCATTCAGATACCCCCGGCGCCGTCGAAGTCGCGAAGGCGATCCACGCCGAACTGGCCTAGACCGCGCTGCCATCACCACATTAAAAAGGGACCCATGAAGAAAGTTCTGATCGCCAACCGCGGCGAAATTGCCTGCCGTATCATCAAGAGTTGCCGCGCCCTCGGGCTTGAGACTCTGGCCGTCCATTCCGAGGCCGATGCCGGCGCCTTGCACGTCTCCCAAGCCGACGATGCCCGCGCCATCGGCCCGGCAGCAGCCAAGGAAAGCTATCTGGTGGCCGAAAAGGTGCTCGATGCGGGGCGCGACGCCGGCGCCGACGCCGTGCATCCGGGCTACGGCTTCCTCGCCGAGAACGCCGGATTCGCCCGCGCCGTGGCCGACGCTGGCATGACCTGGATCGGCCCGGACCCTAAGACCATTACCGACATGGGCGACAAGGCGCGCGCCCGCGGCCTGGCGGAAGACGCCGGCGTGCCGATCGTGCCCGGCAGCCGGCGATTTGTCGCAGACGACAATGAGGGGCTGGAAGCGGCCGGCGAAGAAATCGGCTTTCCGCTCCTGGTGAAGGCAACCGCGGGCGGCGGCGGCATCGGCATGAAACGGGTGGACGACCCGGCGGCCCTGGCGGAGACAGTCGAGGCGACCGAAAACATGGCCGAGAAAGCCTTCGGCGACGGCACGGTCTATCTCGAAAAACTGATCGAGCACCCGCGCCATATCGAGATTCAGCTGTTCGGCTTCGGCGGCGGCAAAGCGGTGCATTTCTTCGAGCGCGAATGTTCGATCCAGCGGCGCTTTCAAAAAATCGTCGAGGAATCTCCGGCGCCCGGCCTTGCCGCCGAAACCCGCGACGCCATGGCGAATGCGGCGGTGACGCTCGCCAAGCAGGAGAATTACCAGGGCGCCGGCACGATCGAATTCATCATGGCGCCGGACGGCAATTTCTATTTCCTCGAAATGAACACTCGCATCCAGGTCGAGCATCCGGCCACCGAAATGATCACTGAGGCGGATCTGGTCGGCCTGCAATTGCGTCTCGCGCGCGGCGACGATCTCTCCGGCATCACGCAGGACAGCATCGAGGCGCGCGGCCACGCCATCGAATGCCGCATCTATGCCGAAAACCCGGCCAAGAATTTCCTGCCCTCGCCGGGGCCGCTGGAGATTTTCCGGCCGCCGGCCGAGAGCGACAGCGTGCGCGTCGACACCGGGCTCCGTGAGGGCGATCAGGTAACCTATTTCTACGATCCGATGATCGCCAAGCTGATCACCCACGGCGCCGACCGCGCCGAGGCAATCGAGAATATGTTGGCGGCCCTCGACGAATTCCGTATAGAAGGCATCGTAACGAATATTTCCTTCCTCAAGCGCGTCATGGCCCATCCCGCGTACCGGGACGGCGAGACGCATACCGGGTTTGTCGACGAGCACAAAGCCACATTGTTGGAGGGGTAGACCGCCCGCCTCGGGCGGTGGGGGAGAGGCTGCACATGATATTTGACGAGCCCAATTTTCTGCCGGGCGGCGACCGCTATATCACGGTAGAATTTGGCAGCGAGATGAACCTGGAGCTCAATTTCATGGCCCAAGGCCTGGCCGGCGCGCTCGATGCGTCCGGCACCAAGGGTATGGTGGAAACGGCGCCCTGTTTCGCCACGCTCCTAGTGCATTACGAGCCGCGCGACATTTCCTACGACGATATGGTGACGGAACTCAAAAGCCTGATCGCCTCGCTCGGCTCCGCCGACGAGATCGAGATGGATAGCCGGCTCTTTACCTTCGAGACACTTTACCTCGACCCCTGGACCAAGGAATGCATCGACGACTACCGTGAAAAACTGAACCCCGACAAAGAATACGATCCGGATTTCGTCGCCCGCCTCAACGGGCTGGAGGACTGCCACCAGTTGGTGCGCGTCCATTCGGGCTCGGAATATTGGGTGGCCTCGCTCGGCTTTTGGCCCGGCCTGCCGTTTCTCCAGCCGCTCGACCCGCGCGCCATGATCACCTGCCCGAAATACAATCCGCCGCGCACCTGGACGCCGCAGGGCACCGTCGGCATGGGCGGCTCGGCCTCGGCGATCTATCCGGTGGCGACGCCCGGCGGCTATCAGTTGTTCGGCCGCACGCCGGTGCCGATCTGGGATACCACTAAGCGCTTCGACGTGTTCCAGGGCGATATCGTGCTGTTCCAGCCCGGCGACCGAATCAAGTTTCAGCCCGTCACCCGCGAGGTCTATGACGAGGCCGAGCGCAAGATCGAAGACGGCAGCTACATCTACAACATCATCGAGTACCAGAAATTCTCGGTGCGCAATTACAAAGAATGGATCGGCAAGCTCGACACCAGCGAGCGGTTTTAGGGAGGGATCGGGACATGCTTGAAATCATCAAACCCGGTCTGGAAACCTCGATCCAGGATTTCCCCGGCCGCATCGGCTATTGGAACCAGGGCTTTCCGCCGTCCGGGCCGATGGACAGCTGGTCGTTCCGCCTCGCCAACCTCTTGGTCGGCAACGATGCAGGCGCTGCGGGCCTGGAAGCCCAGTTCATGGGCCCGACCCTCAAATTCCAAAATGACGGCGTGATCGCCTGTACCGGCGCCAACATGGCGCCGAAACTGGACGGCGAAGAAATCCCGTTGTGGGAGAGCGTCGCGGTGACGGCCGGCCAGACACTGGTGATGGGCCCGGCGTTGAAAGGCGCGCGCGGCTATCTCGCCGTCGCTGGCGGCATCGACGCGCCCGAGTGGCTGGGCTCGGCCTCGACTTTCCACAAAGCCAGCGTCGGCGGCCTCGACGGCAACGCCATCCAGGCCGGCCAGGTGCTGCCGGTAAATGACGGCGCGGGCCAGGCCGGCCGGCGCGTGAAGGATGCGTGTCGGCCTGAATTCGCGAAAGACAAGAAATGGCAGATCGAGGCAGTCGCAGGGCCCAACGACGATTGGATCGACGACGCCGGCCATGCGCAATTCCTGGCTACCGAATGGAAGCTCGAGGCGCGCAGCGACCGCACCGGCTACCGCCTCGACGGCCCGGATTGGACCTTCACCGAGAAAGCCACCGACAAGCCGCCGGAAAACGGCGAGTTTCCGTCCAATATCATCGACCAGGGCTATCCCATGGGCGGCATCAATCTGTGCGGCCAGAAGCCGATCATTCTGGTTAATGACGGGCCTTCGATGGGCGGCTTCATCGTGCCCTACACGGTGCCCTCGGCGGCGTTCTGGAAGCTCGCCCAGATCAAGCCCAACGAATTTCTGTGTTTTAGCCGCGTCAGCGTCGAAGAAGCACAGGCGCTCCGCATCGCGCTCGACGATCTCTGCACTGAAAACTCAATCGAATGATAAGAGGGAAACGAAAAAATGGCTGAACAAGTAATGACCCAGGCGCCCGGCAACGTGTGGAAGGTGCTGGTCAAGGAGGGCGACAGCGTGGCGGTGGGCGATACGTTGTTCATCCTCGAAGTGATGAAGACCGAAGTGCCGCACGAAGCCGAAAGCGCCGGCAAAATCACCAAGCTCCACATCGCCGAGGAAGACGCCGTCGATGTCGGCCAGTTGGCAATGGAGATCGAATAATGTCATAGCGGCTTCTCGGGAGGATGCCGAATGGCGAAGGATACGGTTCAGCGCAGGCTGGCGCGGCCATCGTCGCCGCCGATGTAGCCGGCTGGTCGCGCCTAATGGGCGATGACGAGGCCGGTACGCTGGCAGCGCTGAAGGCACACCGCCAAGAATTGATCGATCCCAAACTCGGCGAATTCGGCGGGCGCATCGTCAAGACCACCGGTGACGGCATGCTGGTGGAGTTCGCCAGCGCCGTCGACGCGGTCAATTGCACGACGGAGATTCAGGCGGCAATAGCCGAGCGCAACGAGGGCGTTGCGGAAAGCAAACGCATGCAATTCCGCATCGGCATCAATCTCGGCGAGATCATCATCGACACCGACGGCGATATCTTCGGCGACGGCGTCAATATCGCGGCGCGGCTCGAAGAGCTGGCGGAACCGGGCACCGTCAATATTTCGGAGGATGTCTACCGCCAGTTGCATGGCCGGCTTGACGCGACGCTCCAGGATTTGGGCACCCAGGAGCTCAAAAACATCAAGAACCCGGTCCGCGTCTACCGCGTCGGCGATGCCGAGGAAGCTGAGGCATCGCCGGCAGACGCCGTGCATAAACCGAAATCACCCACGGCTGTGGGCGCCATCGGGGCGGGCGGGATTGAGGCGCGCCCGGCCATCGCGGTGCTGCCATTCGACAATATGAGCCGCGACGAGGATCAGGAGTTATTCGCCGACGGCATCGCCGAGGATTTGATCACCGCGCTGTCGCTATGGCGGCTGTTTCCGGTGATCGCACGCAACTCGTCGTTCACCTACAAGGGCCAGAAGATCGATGTGAAGCAGATCGGAAGCGAGCTTGGCGCGCGCTATGTGCTTGAAGGCAGCGTGCGCAAGGCAGGAAATCGTCTCCGCATTACCGCCCAGCTGATCGATGCCGAATCCGGCGCCCATGTCTGGGCCGAACGCTTCGACCGCGAGATCGAGGATATCTTCGACCTCCAGAACGAAATTACCGAACGCATCGTGCACAACATCATGCCGGAAATCTCATTGGCCGAAGCCGAACGCGCCATCCGCGTGCCGCCGGCCAATCTCGACGCCTGGGAGTATTTGCAGCGCGGCGCCTGGCACCTCTATCGCTATACCCGCGAAGACACCGAGAAGGCGCGCGAATACTTTGTCGATGCACTGGCGCGCGACCCGTCGCTCTCGCTCGCCGCGTCGTACCGGGCGACATGTAATATTTGGGACCTGTTGTACGGCTGGACCGATTCACCCGCCGACTGCATGGCCGAAGCGATGGAATTTTGCCGCCAGGCGATCGCCCTCAATTCCCAAGACTCCACCGCCCATTCCATCTCGGGCTCGATCATGGCCATATCCGGCGATGCCGCGCGCGGGCTTGAAGCGGGCAAGCGCGCGGTCGAACTGAACCCGAGCTCCTCGCTGGCGCATTTTTGCAGCGCCTTTCCGCTGGTCTATCTCGGGCGAGCAGAAGAATCGCTGGCCGGGATCGACCGGGCAGCGCGATCCGATGATGCCGATTTATTACGGCGTCCAGGCGCGCGCCTATCTCATGCTGCGCCGTTTCGACGAGTCCATCGCCTTTTCTAACCGCGCGCTGCAGGAGCAGCCCGACAACATCCGCGCCCTCCTCCGTCTCGCCGCCGCCGAGGCGTATAACGGCGATCTCGACGCCGCGCGTGCCACCTATGCCAGAGCCGAGCGGCTCATGCCGGCGCCGACGCGCGAATTTTTCGCCGCCAGCCACCCCTTCGCCGATAGCAAAGACTTCGACTTCCTGCTTGAAGGCCTGCGCCTGGCGGGCTGGCAGGGCTAGCCGTGCGACCGAATTAGTCCATCGCGGTTTCGGCGAAGCTTGGGCGCTCCATCGCGTCGTCGTACCAGGCGGCGAGATTGGGCGCATCGTCGCGCCAGTCTTCGCCGTGGCGGAACTCCATATGGCCGAGTCCGATCACGGCGCAGATCTTGTCCATCCGCATGGCGCCCGGAATTAGCGCATCGGCCTGGCTTTCGAACGCCGCCACGGCGCGCGCCATGCGCCCGGTATAGCGGTCCTTCAGGGTCTCGCTCTGCTCGGCCTCGGGCAGCACCTGTTGCAGGCGGAGCGCCACACTGGCTTCGGCCAGGCCGTGGCCGATCATCATGCGCGTGCGCCACAGCCAGCGCCCGGCTTCCGGGTAGAGCGTCGGCCCGGTGCCGATGGAATCGAGATATTCGCAGATCAATTGGCTCTCCAGCACCACCGCGCCATCGTCCAACACCAGCACCGGAATGAGCTTTAAGGGATTGAGCCGCGCCAGTTCCTCCGATTCGAACGGATTGCAGAATTCCTCATCCAATTCGATGCCATGCTCACGCGCCACAATCGACGCCTTGCGCCCAAACGGCGAAGTCGGCGCGGTGTAGAGTTTCATGTTCCCATCTCTCCTGCGGCTCTTGGCTTAAGTTAGTTCCTCGAACGGGTTCTCGCCAGCAGGGTTTTCCACTTCCACGATCCAAATGTCCGGGTCGAAACGGATTTCGGATTCGAGACGTTGTTCGATGTCCGCGTCGGGCAACCAATCCTTGCCGCTCGAGCGCTGCCATTCGGTGCCGCCGGAAAACGAGGTAACGCGGCTGAACAAGGCTGCGCTGCCGTCGAGGCGGCTCACTTTTACGAACAGCGCGCCGGCATCTGCGTCGCCGCGCCGGCGCAACATGGCGGTGATCAGCTTGACCTCGCAATGGCGTATGCCCGCCTGCACCAAGAGGCCGGTTTTGACGCGTGGCTCCATCTATCGACAATAGGCACTCGCTGAACATATGGCCAATTCCGGTGTCCGCCGCTAGGTTGCGCGCCATGACGAATGATCATGACAAGGACGGCGGCGGCTCAGACGAAGACGGCCAGCACCACGCCATGGAAATCACCCTCGCCAATTACGGCAGCGCGCCGGATTGGTATTGGCAGGGCACGCGCGATCATGATGTGAGCCAGAATATTTCCGCTCTTCTGGACGCCATCCAAGGCGACGCGCCGTTCGCCATTCTCGATTTCGGCTGCGGGCCGGGGCGCGACTTGAAGCGCTTCACCGAGCTTGGCCACGAAGCGATCGGGCTCGACGGCTCGGGCGAATTCGCCGCCATGGCGCGCGAATTTTCCGGCTGCGAAGTTCTGCATCAGAATTTCCTTTCCCTCGACCTGCCGCCCGGACGCTTCGACGGCGTGTTCGCCAATGCCTCGCTGTTCCATGTGCCGAGCGCCGCCCTGCCGCGCGTGTTGGCTGAGCTCAATGCGGCGCTGAAGCCGGGCGGGGTGTTGTTTTCCTCCAATCCGCGTGGTGACAATCAGGAAGGCATGGCGCAGGGCCGCTATGGTTGTTTCCATGATTTCGAAAGCTGGCGTGCCTATGTCTCGGGCGCCGGCTTCCAGGAGCTCAGCCATTACTACCGCCCACCCGGCCAGCCGCACGAGCGCCAACCGTGGCTCGCGACCGTCTGGCGCAAACCGTAGCTTCCAAGCCATGGCTCCGCCGCTTCTCATCCTACGCGATATCCACCTCCGCTTCGGCGCCGCGCCGCTGCTGGAGGGAGCGGAGCTTTCGATTTCCGAAGGCGACCGCCTGTGCCTGGTCGGGCGCAACGGCTGCGGCAAATCCACGCTGCTGAAGATTGCCGCCGGAACCGTCGAGGCCGACACCGGCGAGCGTTTCATCCAACCGGGCGCGACGCTGCGCTACCTGCCGCAGGAGCCCGATCTCTCCGGTTTCCCGAGCACGCTGGCGGCGGTCGAGGACGGGCTCGCGCCGGGTGACGATGCGCACCGGGCGCGCACGCTCCTCGAGCGCATTGGCCTCACAGGCGAGGAGACCCCGGCGCATCTTTCCGGCGGCGAGACGCGGCGCGCGGCGCTTGCCCGAGCGCTCGC
>PTKB01000120.1 GCA_002937555.1 Alphaproteobacteria bacterium MarineAlpha10_Bin2
ACGGCAGGACGGAATTACAGCGCTGGATGTTCTCCGGCGTCGGCGCAGGCATTTTGGTCACCGGGCTTAGCTGTCTCCTCTTCATGATAGTTGAGATCGGCAGTTCGCCGAGCTGGCAGATTCTAGGCGCCGCATCGGTGTTGGCGGCCGCGGTGCTCTCCCCTAGCATGGGGCCGGAAATTCCCGCCACCCGGGCCACCGTCCAACGCGGCGAAGCACAACGGAGCACGCTCGATTGGGGCGCGATTATTGCCTATGGGGCGATGGGGTTCGGCTATATCGTTCCGGCCACATATTTGCCCGTCATGGCGCGCGGCATGGTTCCGTCTCCTGAGATGTTCGGTTGGATTTGGCCGGTCTTCGGCGCCGCTGCGTTCGCGTCCACGCTGGTTGCCGCAAGATTGCACAAGCGATATTCCAATCGGCAAATTTGGGCGGCGAGCCAAGCCGTTATGGCGGCGGGGCTTCTGCTGCCGGTCCTCTACCCGCACATTCTGACGGTCATCGCGGCCGGCATCGCGGTCGGCGGAACCTTCATGATCATCACCATGGCCGGGGTGAAGGAGGCGAATCGTCTGGCGCCGCCTGAAGACGTGATGCGCCATATCGCCGTGATGACGGTGTCCTTCGCCAGCGGGCAAATGATCGGGCCGGCATTTGCCGGCGCCGTCCATGACCTCACGCAGAGTTTCGCCGTTGCCCTCATCGTCACGAGCGCCGCACTCGTCATTACCGCGCTGATCCTGGTCGACGGTCCGTTCAACCGGAAGGCCGTTCAACGATGAAGGTCATATTCTGAGCCGGCCCGGGGCGGGGATGGCCTCAATATCCATGTTTTCCTGGAAAAACTGGTGGGCGCAGCTGGGATTGAACCAGCGACCCCTACGATGTCAACGTAGTGCTCTCCCGCTGAGCTATGCGCCCGTTGGATTTCGCTTAGCACCGGAAGGGGGCGTGAGGCAAGTCCCCTATGCCGCGGCCAGGACGCGGTCGATCTCATCCACCAGGGTACGCAGGTGAAACGGTTTCGAGAGCACCCTGGCAACGGAATCTTGCGAGGCGTGGCTGTTGAGCGAAACGGCGGCAAAGCCGGTGATGAAGATCACCTTCATGCCGGGCATTTCCAAGGTCGAGCGCCGCGCGAGCTCCAGGCCGTCCATCCCCGGCATGACGATATCGGTGACCAGCAAGTCGAAATCGCCATCGGCGAGATAGGGCAGCGCCTCGAAGCCATCGCAAACGGAACGCACCTCGTGGCCGACGCGGGTAAGCGAGCGGGTGAGGAACGCGCGCATGGATTCATCGTCTTCCGCCAACAGAATTTTTGCCACGGCTGCTCCGCTCCGACTCAACCACGCTCCCTGCAAGGTGCGCGAGAGCCGTTAAGATGTTGTTAATGTGGGGCATGCAGGGCGGCTGAGCGCGCTATCGCCGTGACTCGACGGGCAATTTGGTCTACACCGAGATGATGCGAGCCAGGGAAGACATTCTCGAATCGAAGCGTAATGGTAGGATCGTGCGCAAGCATGTAGGCGACGCCGTTGAGCTGTTGCTGCCCGAGCGCCAGACCGCGCCCCTGGTGTTGTCATCACCCCATAGCGGCAGCGATTACAAGGACGATTTCCTCGGCGCGTCGCGGCTCGACGCGTTCGATCTCAGGCGCTCCGAAGACAGCTTTGTCGATGAGTTGTTCGCCGAGGCGCCGGCTCATGGCGCGCCCCTGGTGAGCGCGCTCTTTCCCCGCGCCTATATCGATCCCAACCGCGAGCCCTATGAGCTAGACCCGGATATGTTTCTCGGTTCCCTACCGGCGTTCGTGAAGACACGGTCCGACCGGGTGCGGGCGGGCTTTGGCACCATCGCCCGGGTGGTCGCGAACGGCGCGGAGATCTATCGCGACAAACTGCATTTCGCTGAAGCCGAGGCGCGCGTCGAAAATTACTACACGCCGTATCATGACGCATTGCGCCGCCTGGTGGATGAAACCCGCGAGCGCTTTGGCTTCGCAATCCTGATGGATTGTCACTCCATGCCATCCGTCGGCGGGCCGAGCGACCGCGACGCCGGACGGCAGCGCGCCGACATCGTTTTGGGCGATCGCTTCGGCGTCGCCTGCGCAACGCAAGTGATCGAACATGCGGAATTGGCGCTGGTGGAACTCGGGTTCCGCGTCGCGCGCAACGAGCCCTATGCCGGCGCGCATACAACCACGCATTACGGCCGGCCAGCGGAAAATATTCATGCCCTGCAGATCGAAATCAACCGCGCGCTCTATATGGAAGAAGCCCGGTACGCGCGCTCCGACGGCCTTGCGGCCCTGACCGAGCGCCTCGGAGAGTTCGTGCGCATCATGGCAGAGATCGAAGCCCGCCCCCTCAAGCGGCGCAGCAATGGCGCCTAGCGGATACGCACAGCAACCGCCTCACCGGCTTCGACAAGTCTCGACCTGAACTGTTTTTAGGTTCCGCCGCGATACATGTGATGCGCGTGCGGAGCGGTTTGTTTACTTTAACAGCGCGCTGAATTTCTCTTTGGGCCCGACATAATTGGCTATCACGAACACATTCATATTATATTTCAATATGTTATGGCGGAAGGACGCGGTTCTCCAGGCGTTTTCCAATCCGAATGGCACGAGGCTTGCTTGTATTATCAAGGATATGCGGGTGAATTTTCCAATTAGGGCATTCATCGCGGTTTCACTTGTCGCTGCAGTGCTTGGCTTCTCTTTTTCAACGGTGCAAGCCGAGCAAGGCGGGCTGCCGGTCAGCGAGATTTGCGAGCGCCACATCGCGGAAGCCGAAAAATATCTCGATATCCCGAGCCAGCTTTTGCTTGCCATCGCCATGGTGGAATCAGGCGTGTGGAACGCAGCGCGCGACCGCAGCACCGCTTGGCCGTGGACCGTCTACGCGCAGCAACAGGGCCGCCGATTCGCCAGCAAGGCCGAGGCCCTCGCCAGGGTTCGATAATTTTACAATCAAGGCGTGCGTAATATCGATGTTGGCTGCATGCAGGTCAATCTCAAATATCACGGCCAGGCGTTCAACAGCTTCGAAGAAATGCTCGACCCGGCGCACAATGTCGCCTATGCGGCGCTGCTGCCGAAGAGCCTCTACCGCGATACACGTTCTTGGAGCAGCGCCATTCAGCGCTACCATTCCTGGACCCCGAGGCTGGCGTGGGTTTATCACAACAAAGTGAAGCAGGCCTGGGGGACGGCGCGGCGTGTCGCCTATGAAGACCGCCTCCTGGCCGACGAGGAAGCGCACCAAGCGCGCCGCGCCCTCAAGGCCGAGCAGACGCGTCTGCGCCTGATGGCGCCCGCCGGCTAACCTCCCTTCCCGTTCCATCGCCGCTTCCCCGGCGCTTGAACGGAAATTCGTTCCGTTGATAATAGTCTCAGGAGCGCCCACATGGGGCGATCTCTAAAAAACAGGGGAGATGGAGGCTATGAAACTCAGTCGCAGACAATTTTTCAAGGCCGCATCCGGCGCCGTGGCTTTTGCCAGCCTGCCGCATGTTCTCAAGCGTGCCGGCATTGCCGCAGAGGAGCCAATTCGTGTCGGCAATATTCTCGACCAATCGGGCATCCTCAATATTTACAGCCTGAAGCAGATCTCCGCCGGCGCCATGGCGGTGGACGAGTTGAACGCGGCGGGTGGCCTTCTCGGCCGGCCGGTCGAACTGTTGTTCTACGATTCCCAGTCGGACGGCCAGTTCAACACGAAGTACGCAACGCAAGCGCTGCTCAGGGACAAGGTGCATGTCATTCACGGCGGCATCACCAGTTCCTCGCGCGAAGTCATGCGCCCGGCGGTGCGCAAGTTTAAGGGCCTCCTGTTCTACAATTCACTGTACGAAGGCGGCGTGTGCGACCGCAGGCATGTCTCCACCGGAATGGTGCCGGCGCAGCAATTGGAACCGTTGGTCGATCACGTGGTCAACAATGAGGGCGCCAAGAAAGGCTATATCCTGGCGGCGGATTACAATTACGGCCATATCACCAGCAAATGGATGCAGAAGCTGATCCGCGACAATGGCGGCGAAGATCTGGCGGTTGAATTTTTCCCGTTGGATGTCAGCAATTTCGCCCCTGCGCTCTCGCGCATCCAAGCGGCCAAGCCGGATGTGGTGTGGTCGGCGCTGGTCGGCGGCGCCCATATCGCCTTCTATCGTCAGTTCGAATCCACCATCGGCAAGAAGAATATGATGCTGGCGTCGAGCACCTATGGCGTCGGTCTGGAGCAGACCCAGCTCAGCGCCGACGAAGGCGACGGATTAATTCTCGGCACGTCATTCGTCGACGACCTCAACACGCCTGCCGCCAAGGATTTCGTCAGCCGCTTCCAAGCCTATACGGGCGACGATGGCTATGTTGGCGAGTACGGCGAATATGGCGAGCGCGGCATCAAGATCTGGGCCGAGGCGGTGCGCCAAGCCGGCAGCCCGGAACCTGACGCCGTCATCGATGCGCTTTCCAAGGGTGGGGTTTCGGTCAACGGCGCCGGCGGCACTTATACGGTCGACGGCAAGACCAACCACACCACGATGGACATCCATATCGTACGCGGCAACCGCAACCAGGGCTTCGATGTGATCAGTTCGTTCTCGCAGCGGCCACCGAAGGATACGCAGCAAGTTTGCGACCTTCACGCCAACCCGGACGACACGACACAATATGAAGTCGAGGTTAAATAGCCGATAAGCGTCATTCACGGCCATCCGCCAGTTGGCGGGTGGCCGTGTCTGTGCATTTCTCAGCTATAGTCCGCCCAAATCTGAATATTCCGGGGGCAGCCGTTGGATCAGGTCGCGATATTCGCCTATCAAATCGGCGTTTCCTTCGGCCTGTTTATTTTGGTCAGCCTCGGGCTCGCCGTCATTTTCGGCATGATGCGCGTGATCAACCTCGCCCAGGGCGAGTTCCTCATGCTGGGCGCCTATTTCTGCACCATCATCACCCAGGCCGGCGTCAGCCTGTGGATCGCGATCTTTCTCTCCGGCCTTGCGGTCGGCCTGTTCGGCATCATCGTCGAGCGCGCGATTATCCAATTTCTCTATGGCCGCATCGTCGACACGCTATTGGCGACCTGGGGCCTTAGTCTCTTTCTGGTCGGCGGCGTCACTTGGGTGTTCGGCCCGCAGACCGAGAGCATCGCCTCGCCGCTGGGCAGTATTCCGGTCGGCGACTACAGCGTTTCGCAGTACAGCCTGGTGATGATCGCCTTTGCGGTCGCCCTGCTCGTGGCGACTTACTGTTTGTGGCGCTTTACCCGTTTCGGCCTGGTGGTCCGCGGCACCATGCAGAACGCCAACGTATCGGCCAGCCTCGGCATCAACACCAGCCTCATCTATATGCTGACATTCGGCTTCGGATCGATGCTGACCGGCATCGCCGGGGCGGTGCTGGTGCCGGTGATCGGCGCCTATCCCACACTCGGCGTCGCCTATATCGCCAAGGCCTTCATCACCGTTATCTCGGGCGGCCAAATGGCGCTGTTGGGGACGATTTCGGCGGCCGGATTGTTCGGCACCATCGACGGCATCGTCGCCTATATCGGCTCCTCGGTGATCGGCGAAATTACGGTGCTGTTCGTCGCCATCATCCTGTTGCGCCTGTTGCCGCTCGGCATCACCGGAAAATTCAAACGCGGTGTCTAGACGATGGCCCTGAAGATATTCGCCCTCGACCCGCCGGGCACGCCACCGAAATGGTGGTGGTGGCTGTTCGTCGGAACCGCTGCGGCCGCTTTGTTGCTGATGCCGGAGTATCTTGAGCTCTATGTCATCATCGACCTGACGAGCTACTTCATCTTCGCGCTGCTGGCGCTCAGCATGAGTTTTCTCTGGGGCTATCTCGGCATACTCAGCTTTGGGCAGACCGCATTTTTCGGGCTCGGCGGCTACGGCTATACGGTGCTGGCGCTGAACACCGGCGAGACCACGGGCTCGATATTCTTTGCCCTGGCTCTGCCCATGCTGTTCTCCGCCATCGTCGGCTATTTCATGATCTATGGCCGCATCAGCGACATTTATCTGAGCGTCATCACCCTGGTCGTCACGTTGATCCTGGAGAAGGGCGTGCGCGCAACTTCGGGGGATCAATATGTTATCGGCAGCGTGCGGCTCAACGGCCAGAACGGCATTCCCACCGTGCCGGCCCTGAAGATCCCGTGGAATACCAGTGTGGAGTTCAGTTTCGAAGGGTTTTTCCAGCTTGCCGTCGTCTTGATGGTGCTGGTCTATGTCGGCCTCAGGATGCTGCTGCTGACCAAATACGGCCGCGTGTTGGTGAGCATCCGGGAGAACGAGCGGCGCACGGAATTGCTCGGCTATGACGCGCGCAAATACAAGCTGAGCGCCTTCGTTATCGCCGGCGGCATTGCCGGCCTTTCGGGCGCCATGTTCGCCATCTGGGGACCGCTCGCCCATCCGCAAATGTTCGGCCTGGGCCGGGCGGCTGACGTCATCATCTGGGTGCTGATCGGCGGCAAGGCGACGCTGATCGGCCCCATCGCCGGCGCCATCGGGATCGAATATCTCAAGGTCTGGCTCGGCACCCAGGGCGTCGGCCAGGTGCCTTTTGTGCTCGGCCTGGTGTTGATGGTGTTCGTGCTGCTGTTTCAACAGGGTGTGCTGCCCAGCCTCGGCATGGTGATTTCCTACGCGCGCCAGAGTTTGCGCAGACGCTGAGCGGGAGGAGCGGAAGTGGCGGACATTATCTTGGAGACCAGAGGGCTGGAAAAGCGCTTCGGCGGCGTGCGCGCCATCGCCGGCGTCGATTTCAAACTGGCGCGCGGCGAATTGCGCTGCCTGATCGGCCCCAACGGCGCCGGCAAGAGCACGTTTTTCAAGATGCTGACGGCGCAACTCAGGCCCTCTTCGGGGCGCATTCTGTTCGACGGTACCGACATCTCCCGCGCCCAGCCGCATCAAATCAGCCGCCTCGGAATCGGTATCAAAAACCAGGTTCCAGATGTCTATGACGGCCTCAGCGTGCACGAAAATCTGTGGCTCGCGGCGCGCTTTCGCCAAGATTCGGAACTGGCCCGAAGTGCAGTGAAGACGGCGCTTGAACGCCTCGAGCTGGATCGAATTTCGGCCGATATAGTGGGCGAGCTGGCGCATGGCCAACGCCAATGGGTCGAGTTCGGCATGATCATGGTGCTTGAGCCTGTGATCGTTCTCCTCGACGAGCCGACCGCCGGTATGAGCGTCGAGGAGACCAACCGCACCGCCGATTTGATCCATGAGATCAACCGGACGACGACGGTAATCGTCGTCGAGCATGACATGCAATTCATCCGCCAAATCGCAAAACAGGTCACGGTGTTTCACCAAGGCAGCATTTTGGCCGAAGACACGATGGAGAATATTCAGCAGAACCAGACCGTGCGCGATGTCTATTTGGGGGTATCGGGACGTGCTTGAAGTCGACACCCTGCATTCGGGATATGGCCGCATTCCCATATTGGAAGGCGTTTCACTATCGCTTCAGGAAGGCGAGGTGGTCGGAATTCTCGGCCATAACGGCATGGGTAAAACCACCCTGCTGCGCACCTTGATCGGCGAAATCAAAGCCAACCGGGGCACCATCCGATTCAACGGCGAGGACATCACCCGCCTCAACATGTTCCGCCGTGCCCGGCGCGGCATGGGATATGTGCCGCAGGGGCGCGACATCTACCCGCAACTCACGGTCATGGAAAACCTCAAAATGGGCGAGGCCATGCGTGGCGGCGAAAGCGCGATCCCCGAGATGCTGGAATATTTTCCGCTGCTCAAACCGCTTCTAAACCGGCCCGGGCGGACGTTGTCCGGCGGCGAGCAGCAAATATTGGCGCTCGCCCGGTGCCTGGCCGGGCGGCCCAAACTCATCCTCCTCGACGAACCGACGGAAGGGATACAGCCTTCCATCGTCGATCAGATCTTGGAAAAGCTCGATACGTTGAGCGCCGCTCTCGACCTCACCATTCTCCTGGTCGAACAGGATTTGCAATTTATCGCCAAGCTGGCGAGCCGTGTTCTTATCATGCAGAAGGGGCGGATCGTCACCGCCATCGACCCGGCACAATTGAACGACCGCGACATCGTCGACGAATATTTAGGGATCTAGCGCCTCGGCCGCGAGCCG
>PTKB01000121.1 GCA_002937555.1 Alphaproteobacteria bacterium MarineAlpha10_Bin2
GTTATGGGCGCGCTGATATCCATGGATCAACGTTTCGTCGCGATAGAGCCTGAAGACCTCCGACCAGGCGCCGAAGCCTGAGCCTTCGATGGGATAATCGGCGATGGCGTCGACGCTATAGCCGAACAGCACGCCGCGCTCCTCGCCCTCGACCGAACGGTCGACGCCTTGACCGGCCTGCCCGGCGACCAAGACAATGACCACCGCCACAACCGCGACGAGCCCGCCATAGACACCGAGCGCTCTGCCGACCAAGCGCTTGCCGGCCGCCAAGGCGGCGAAAAAGGCGATCAGGCCGAGCGCGCAGGCGGCGATGCCGGCGCGTGAATGGCTGAGAATGAGCGCCACGCCGGTGACCGCAATAATCAACCCATAGACCCAGCCGCCATGGGAAAACCGATCCAGCATCGCCATCACGCCGCGGCGGCTGAACGGATTGGCGGTCTCCTCCTGGCGCTCACCGGCAAACAGAATGACGAAGCAGGCGATGAGGGTCAGCCCGGCATAGGTGGCGAAACTGTTGCGATTCACAAAGGTGCTGGTCAGCGATTTTTTGTAGGCCCAGCGCTCGTACCACAGGATCGATTCATTGCCGCCAAGGCTCACCGCCAGGCCATAGAGCGCGTACACGAAGCCGGAAAACGCGATGGCTTGGAACAGCGCGCGGGCCCGCCGCCGGCTATGGCAATATTGTAGCGCCAGCCAAAACACGCCGCCGTAGGCGAGAAGCCGCATGACGGTTTCGGCGCCGGCGTCGGGTTCGAGACTGATGGCGCCTTGAATGCCGGCGCCAAGCGCCTCGCCGGCGTCGCGCCACAGCGGATGGTGCCAAGCGTCCGGTGTCCAAGTCACGGCCTGGATGCCCGCCCAAACCATCAGCAGCAGGAACAGGCATGTGGCGATCCAGTGATGATGCCAGGCCGCCCGAACCCGGCCCGGATCGCGCAACGCGCCGAGTACTCAAACGATCAACAGAATGCCGACAACCAGGCTGAGCAAACTCCAGGACCAGGGCCGATTGGCGCCGAACGGCAGCGGCGCCAGAGCGACGACGATCAACAAGATCCAATAGGCGAGGCGGCTCATATCGCCGTCTCCCGGCCCGACCAACGCCGTCTCAGCATATCGCGGTTGAGCGCCAGCCACTGCATGGCGATGACAAGACTGGCGACATTCATCGCGCGGCCCTGCATTTCGGCCATCGCCTCGCCAAACGGCAGCACCCGCACGCGGATATCTTCCGCTTCTTCGGCGAGCCCGAATACGCCGCCCGCAGTGCTCGAATCGGCACGCCCGACAAAAAGAGAAACGCTCTCCGTCGTTCCGCCGGGAGAGGCCAAATAGTCCTGCACGTGATGGAGCTCCTCCAGAACCAGCCCCGCTTCCTCGAGCGCTTCGCGCCGCACCACGTCTTCGATTTCCTCGCCGGGGCCGATAATGCCGGCGACGATCTCGAGCATCCAAGGCCCGCCCGGCGCTTTGATGGCGCCGATGCGGAATTGTTCCTGCAGGATCACCGCATCCAGCACCGGATCGTAGGGCAACACGGCCGCGGCATGCCCGCGCTCGAACACCTCGCGCCAAAACGGCTCCGTCCAGCCGCCGTCGAAGCAGCGATGGCGCAGCTTAAATTTGTCGATGCGGAAATAACCCTGGAACGGCGTTGTGCGTTCGATGATTTCGTATTCGTCTGGCGTTTCGCTCACGCAGTCTCTCCCGGCAGACAATGGGACTTATTCTACCGGGTTAAACCTCGAACGTCATACACGGAGAATGGACCCCCACGGGGCGAATTCCGCCAGCCCCGCCTGGCCCACTCGGCGCCTAGCGGTTAGGGCTCGATCCCTTTGTCTTTCAGGCCCAATTTACCCTGCTCGCCGACGATCACCAAAATTGTTTCGTCGTTGCGGAACCAGCGGCGCGCCTTTTTATTCTTCGCCTCCAGCCCGCGCTCGGCCGCCCATTGCTTGACGAAGGCGTTGGTGCGGCCCCATTTGAGCGGACGTATGAATTGAACGGCGAAGGTTTTCACGCCGTAATTGACGGTGAACAGGCCGTCCGCGGTGATCACCTTGCCGCAATGCGGCAACAGATCGGCCGTGGCACCGGTGAACGGGCCGCCATTCTTGATCGGCAACACCAGTTCGCCATCCTCTTTTAAGAGGCCGAGCACGCGCTTGCCGCCGCCGCAATCGGGCGGGCAATCGCCGGACAAGACGCAGAGCACATCGGTGACCTTGGCATCGAAGCGGACTTCCTCCTCGCCGGGCAATCCCCAGCTGTCGGCCGCCGATACCGCATGGGAGAACGAAAATACCGCGATCGCGAACAACGCCGCGATGAGACCCGTGCTTGATTTTTTCATGTCTATTCTCCGAACGGCTGAACGTCGAATTCTTCATGCGAATAATTTACGATCCCGTGATCGTCTATGATGGTATCGATCGCCAGATATTTGATGCCGTCGCGCTCATAGAGATCGCCTTCAACCACCACTTCATTGGTCTGTATGCGCATGATGCCGTGATTGCCGATAACGTCCGTATCTTCCTCGACGCGGAGCACAATATAGACCTGCTCGTCCTCGCCGAGAATACCGACCAGCACGCCGCCGCGCGCGCACCAGATGGCGCATTGATGATGCGCGCTGCCGGTCGCCCACATGATTTCACTGAGATAGCACCAGGAATCTATGACTTCGCCGGTAATCGTCACGCGCTGGGGTTGGTCTGCCCGCGCTGGAGACGCCACGGCGACAAATACCGCGAGCGATGCCGCCATGGCACAAAAGATGAGTCTGTCCGATCGCCGGACTGAATTTCTCTTCAAGTTACCCGTATAAGAGAAGCTAATATAATTTCCCGCCGACCGGAGATAAATTCTCTGTGTCCGGTTGGTGAGGGGATTTGACGCCGTTTTGCGCTGAGCGTTGCAAAGCAATTGGCGCCGTGCATGATGACCAACGCTTTCGAACAAGAGGCCGAAAATGCGTGATTTTCAGTTGCCCGGGCGCTCTACTGCCCACGGCATAAACGGCATGGCAGCGACGTCACATCCGCTCGCCACGGTGACCGCCCTGGAGGTGCTTAAAGCCGGCGGCAATGCTGTGGATGCGGCGATTGCAGCCTGCGCCGTGCTCGGCGTGGTGGAGCCGCAATCGACCGGCATTGGCGGCGATTGCTTTGCCCTTTATGCACCCAAGGGCCGCATTCCGCCGATCGCCATCAACGGCTCCGGACGGGCGCCCCAGGCAGCCAGCGTCGACAGCTTGCGCGAGTTGGGATTGAACCAGATCGACTACCAGAGCCCGCATGCGGTGACCGTACCGGGCGCCGTCGATGCCTGGTCGCAACTGCTCGCCGATCACGGCAGCAAGGATTTCGCCGAACTGCTGCAACCGGCAATCCGCTTTGCCGAGAACGGCTATGCCGTGTCGCCGCGGGTTGCCATGGATTGGGCGGCGAACGCGGAAAAGCTCGCCGCCTGCCCCAACGCCAAACGGATTTTTCTCGCGGGCGGCGAAGCGCCGGTCGCCGGAGACGTGCATCGCCAGCCGGAACTGGCGAACAGCCTGAAAGCGATCGCCAGGGACGGCCGCGACGCTTTTTATCAAGGCGCCATCGGCGCCGATATCGTCGCCCATCTCAACAGCTTGGGAAGCCTGATGACGGCGTCCGATTTCGCCGATTACGGGGCGCAATATGTCGAACCGATCAAGACCAATTACCGCGGCTATGAGGTCTTCGAATGCCCACCCAACGGCCAGGGCATCATCGCGCTGATCATCCTGAATATTCTCCAGGGCTATGACCTGTCGGTGCTCGACCCGAATGGCTGGGAGCGCCTTCATCTCGAAGCCGAGGCGACGCGTCTTGCGTATCGCGACCGCGCGGTTCTGATCGCCGACCCGGATGCCGTCGACGTGCGATGCGCGCATTTGCTGTCGCCGGGCTATGCCGACAGTCTGCGCAGCCTGATCGCCGGCGACAGCGCCATGGCCTCGCTGCCGGCGGCCGGAGAAAGCGAGCATCGCGACACCGTCTACCTCACCGTGGTCGATAGCGAGCGCAACGCGATTTCCTTCATCAACTCGACCTTTCATGCATTCGGCAGCGGGATTTGCGCGCCGAAGAGCGGCGTGATGCTGCAAAACCGGGGCTCCAGTTTCGTGCTCGATGACGGCCACGCCAACCGCATCGAACCTGGCAAGCGGCCGATGCACACGATCATTCCCGGCATGCTGGCCGAGGGCGAGCGCGCGGTCATGCCGTTCGGCGTGATGGGCGGGCATTACCAGGCCACCGGACACGCGCATTTCTTGACGAACTTCATCGATTTCGCCATGGACCCGCAGGAGGCGCTGGATGCGCCCCGCGCCTTCCATTACGAGGACGAACTCACCGTCGAAAACGGCGTCAGCCCGGCCACCAGAGCAAAGCTGTCGGAATTGGGCCATCCGGTGGAGGCGGCCGAGCTGCCGCTCGGCGGCGGCCAGGCAATTCTCATCGATTGGCAGCGCGGCTCTCTCACCGGCGCCTCGGACCCGCGCAAGGACGGTTGCGCGTTGGGCTATTGAGGGGGTTCTGCTAGCATCTTTCTTCCATAAGCATTCAACGGGAGGACGCGATGCACAAACGCCACAATCCGGACACCGTCATAGAGGCTTTCGGCAAGGGCTATAGCCAGGCGATCGAAATTGACCCCAACAAGCGCTGGCTGTTCACCGCCGGCCAGGTCGGCGCGGCGCCGGACGGCAGCACGCCGGACTCCATGGAAGATCAGGTGGCGCAGACCTGGGCCAATATCCTCGCGCTGTTGAACGAAGGCGGCATGGGCATCGACGATATCGTCAAGATCACCGGCTACATCGTGGGCAAGGAAAACTTCCCCGCTTATGCCGCCGGGCGCAAGAAAGTGCTGGGCGACGCCAGGCCCGCATCGACGGCGATTATCGTGCCAGCGCTGGCGATGCCCGAATGGTTGGTCGAAATCGAAGCGATCGCGGCCAAATAAGGGTCAGCCCGGATAGCAACCGGCCTCGATGGCGCGCCGGCGCACCAGGGCATAAACCGCGTCGATGGTCGGCGTGGCGATGCCGACCAGGCGGCCAAGCTCCGCCACGGCGCCGACCATGGCGTCGATTTCCATCGGCCGACCCAAGCTCAAATCCTGCAGCATGGAAGTGCGGTGCGCGCCGACCTGCTCGGCGCCATCGATGCGCTTGTCGACATCGATAGCGAAGCGCGCGCCGAGTTTCTCTCCCACCGCCTGACCCTCAACCATCATTGCCCTTGCCAGCGCCCGGGTCTCCTTGTCGCGCGCGATATCTTCGAGCGTCGCGCCGGTCAAAGCGCTGATCGGATTGAAGGCCAAATTGCCCCATAGTTTGATCCAGATATCGGAGCGGATGTCGCTGCGTACCGGCGCCTTGAAACCGGCGGCGATCAGCGCCTGGGAAAGGGCTTTGGCGCGCTCCGAGCGGCTGCCGTCAGGCTCGCCGATCGGGAGCCGATTCTGGCTCACATGGGGCTGCACTTCGACGACGCCCGGGGCGACGATTTCCGCCGCCGGATAGACCACGCAGCCGATCGCCCGGCCCGGGCCAAGGAGATTCCATTGGGTGCCATCAGGATCCACGGCGGTGACGCGATGGTCCGCCCACGGGCCGTCGAGTTTATGGAAATACCACCATGGAATACCGTTCACCGCGGTGACCACTGCGCTGTCCGGCCCCAACAGCGGCTGCATCGCGTCGCACACGCCAGCGACCGAATGGGCCTTTAAGGTGACGATGACAAAATCCTGCGGGCCAAGCTCCGCCGGGTCGTCGGTGCAGCGCGGATGCTCAGTATGCTCGGCATCGCCGACGCGAAGCGTCACGCCGTTTTTCTTCATCGCCTGAAGATGCGGCCCGCGGGCGACCAGCGACACATCGATACCGCCGCGCGCGAGCTCGACGCCGAGGTAAGCGCCGATCGACCCGGCGCCGAAAATACAGAGTTTCACGGCACCAGGCCGAGCTTTTCCGCCAAGCCGATGCGCTGCAATTTGCCGGTCGCGCCTTTGGGAATCTCATCCGTGAGAATGATCTTTCGCGGCACCTTGAAGCTGGCCAGACGCTCGGCGGCAAAGTCGCGAATATCGCGCTCGCTCGCCTCCTCGCCCTCACGCAGCACGATCGCAGCGGCAACGTCCTCGCCGAGTTTGTCATGCGGCACAGCGAAGACGACGGCCTGAGAAACCGCCGGATGGGTCATCAGCACATCGTCCACTTCGCGCGGCGATATTTTTTCTCCGCCCCGGTTGATGATTTCCTTGAGCCGGCCGGTGAGCGTCAGATAACCGCCAGCGTCGAGTTTGCCCTGGTCGCCGGTGCGAAACCAGCCATTGGTGAAGGCCTCGGCATTGGCTTTGTCGTTGTTTTCGTAGCCCGTGGTCACATTGTCGCCGCGAATGACGATCTCGCCGATTTCGCCGGGCGCAAGCAAGGCGCCGTCCGGCGCCATGATCGCGACCTCAGGTCCGGCGGCAATGCCTACACAGCCCGGCCGGCGTTCGCGCGGCGGCAGCGGGTTGCTCGCCATTTGGTGTGCGGCTTCGGTCATGCCGTAGGATTCGATCACCGGCGCGCCGAACACCTCTTCGAGCTCGGTCATCACCGGGCCCGGCAGCGACGAGGAGGAAGAACGGATCAAGCGCAGCGGATTGCGCGCTAAAATTTCCCGGTTGCGCCCGGCGCGGGCGAGGATCGCCTGGTGCATGGTTGGCACTGCCGTGTACCAGCTAGGTTTGATTTCATCGACCCAAGAAAAGAATTTCAGCGCACTGAAGCCCGGTGTGCAGGCGACGCTGGCGCCGGCGTAAAGCGATGACAGCACGGCGGCAATGAGGCCGTGAATGTGAAACAGTGGCATCACATTGAGGCAGCATTCCGCTGCTTCCAGTTCCAGCCAGTTCGAGATATTGCGCGCCGAGGCGGAGACGTTGCGGTGGCTGAGCGGCACGATCTTGGGCCGCGATGTGGTGCCGGAGGTATGCAGAATGAGCGCCGTATCGTCGGGCCCGGCAGGGCCGCCGGCAGCGGCCGGCGCGCCGGCGCCTGGCGTTAGTGTGAACGCGCCCGCCGGGCCGTCCGCATCGGGGGTGAGAGGAATGATCGGGACGTTCAGCTTCGCCGCCGCCTCGATGATCGGCGTTTCGTCGCCATCCAGCACGATCACCGCCTTGGCGCCGAGATCGGACAGGTAAAACTCAAACTCTTCTCTCTTATAGGCCGGATTGAGCGGCGCGGCGGTGGCGCAGGCGGCGAGCGAGACAAAAGCGGTTGCCATCTCCGGGCCGTTCGGCAGCACAATGGCGATACGGTCGTTGCGGCCGATGCCGGCCGCGTTGAGAACGCCGAGCGTGCATTGGCTCAGCGCCCGCAGGCCGTCATAAGTTAGGGCATCCCGCCCGGGGGTGCGAATTGCCGGCGCGCCGTCATCGCCGCGCGCCACTAGTTCGGCCAGGGTTGTGCTATCCGTCATGGCTTGATTGTCCCGTCGCTCGATATCTTAGTGGGCGCAATATGCCCGAGCGCCGAGAACGAGGAAACCGGAAAATGATGTGCTTACGCCGCGGCGTTGAGCGGGAGACTATCTCTCATGATATAGCGCGACCGGTCGAGCGTGGCCTGATAGGCATCGGCCGGCAGATGGCGCGAAAAGGCGCGCATTTCATTCGGCATTTGGGCGCGCAAGAAACCGCTGTCATGGGCAATGAGTTGCGCCACCGTGGGCACGAAATCGCCGAACTCGGCGGGCGGCGAGAGGCGCTCAACGGACCTGACCGGCGCTTGCTCCCCCCGTACTTCTGCGGCGACGGCGACATCCCGGCCGGCCGGCCGGACAGAGGCGCGCGGCGCCTGGCGGCCATGGGTGCGGAATATCGGCTGATGTATCTTTCCCACCGGCTGGGCGCGCTGCACGGCTTTGTGCGAGAGCGCCGCCGGCAGGGCAAGATCGGTACCGCCCGCGGGCCCGACAGCGCGGATTTGCGGCGCCATTGAGTAAAGTGGCGTCATT
>PTKB01000122.1 GCA_002937555.1 Alphaproteobacteria bacterium MarineAlpha10_Bin2
CCTCGACCTCGATGTCACTGTCCGCCTCTTCACTTTCGATGGCGGCCATCTCCGTATCTTCAGCCGGCGTCTGCGCGCCGTCTTCGGTCGCAGCGAGCGGCTCTGGCGGTGGTGCGGCCTCTTTGCGTTCCACCGGCGCGTCGCAACTGGGGCAAACGATCGGTTCGCGCCGCATATCGTAAAACCGCTGGCCACAGCTGAGGCACATTCGTTTGGTGCCCCATTTTGAATTCGCCACGTTGAAGATTTCCCTCAATAACTCTCAGCGTCCGCGCTGATGTACGCATTTTCAGTTCGAATTGCCACGTTCGGCAGACTCTGTCAAAAATAAAATGATGTTGCGCGCGTCCGTTCGTTTGTTGGCGCGCCCGGCTATGGTAGAGACATCACGTGAAGAGAAGCGTACAAACCATTTTAGATCAATCCGCTGCGCCGCAAGACGACGCTGGCGGAGGGGCCGTTTCAGAGCCTCGGCCGCTTGTGTCCGAGCCCTCGGGATCATTGTCCGGCGAAGCCATGCTGCCGGGCGACAAATCCATTTCGCACCGGGCTTTGATCTTCGGTGCGCTGGCGGTCGGCGAAACGCGTGTCCAGGGACTACTGGAAGGCGGTGACGTCCTGGCGACGGCGCGTGCCCTGGGCGATTTCGGCGTGGAGATTGCGCGCGACGACACCGGCACATGGCGGGTATGGGGCGTCGGCGTCGGCGGGTTTCAGGAACCGGCGCGCCAATTGGACCTCGGCAACGCCGGCACGGCGGTCAGGCTGCTGATGGGGGCCGCCGCCCAGCATCCTTTCACCAGTTTTTTCAGCGGCGATGAATCGCTCAACGCCCGGCCGATGGGCCGCGTCGCCAAGCCGCTCAGGCAAATGGGCGCCCGCATTCAGGCGCGGAGCGGTTGCCGCTTGCCGCTGGCGCTCACCGGAAGTAACGAACTTCTGCCGATCAGCTACACGCTGCCGGTGGCTTCGGCGCAGGTGAAATCGGCCATTCTCCTCGCCGGCCTCGCCGCCCCCGGCGAAACCACCATTGTCGAGCCGGCGCCGAGCCGCGATCATAGCGAGCGCATGTTGCGTCATTTTGGCGCCGAAGTGCGGGTTGAGGACGGTGCGTCGGGCGGGCGCAGGATTATTTTATCGGGTCAGCCCGAACTGGCAGCCCGGGCGCTCTCGGTTCCGGCCGACATCAGCTCCGCCGCCTTCCCGCTTGCCGCTTCATTGATCGTGCCGGGTTCGGACGTGCTGCTCAAGAATGTAGGCATCAATCCGTTGCGCAGCGGCCTCATCGATTGTGTGCGCGAAATGGGCGGCGCGGTGGAACTCCGCGATGAAAATGAGGTTTCCGGCGAGCCGGTGGCCGATATCGCTGTCCGGGCTTCAAATTTACGCGGCATCCAGGTACCGCCGGCTCGGGCGCCCAGCATGATCGATGAATATCCGATTCTCGCGGTCCTGGCGGCCTGTGCCGAGGGCCCGAGCCGCCTCCGCGGCCTTGGCGAATTGCGCCACAAGGAAAGCGACCGCTTTGCCGCCATTGTCGCCGGCCTCCGTGCCGCCGGCGTGGCTGTCGAAGCTGTTGACGACGATATACTGATCACCGGGACCGGTGCGTCGCCGCCCGGCGGGGCCGAGATCGCCAGTTGCCTCGATCACCGCATCGTCATGGCATTTCTGGTGCTCGGAATGGCTTGTAAAGAGGGCGTGACAATCGACGATGGCGCGCCGATCGCCACGAGTTTTCCCGGATTCGTCGAATTGATGAATGGTCTCGGCGGGCGGATTACAGATGGCTGAGCCGGTCGTCACGATCGCCGTCGATGGTCCGGCGGCGTCTGGAAAAGGCACGCTGGCGCGACGCTTGGCGGATCATTTCGGCCTCAACCATCTCGATACCGGGGGGCTCTACCGCGCCGTCGCGGTGCGCGTGTTGCGCCAGGGCGGCGATCCTGCCGATGAAGCCAGCGGCGAGACCGCGGCGCAAAATCTCGAGACGCAAGATCTCGAAGCGCCCAACCTACGCGCAGAGGAAGTTGGTCAAGCGGCCTCGATCGTTTCCGCCCACCCCAAGGTGCGGGCAGCGCTTTTGATCTATCAACGTGACTTTGCCGCCACCCCGCCGGGGGCGGTTTTGGACGGCCGTGACATCGGCACCGTGGTCTGCCCAGAGGCGGGCGCCAAAATCTATCTCGACGCGTCCCTCGAAACGCGTGCCAAACGGCGCGTGAAAGAGTTGCGGTTACGCGGCGTGGAGAGTATAGAATCCCGCGTTTTGCAGGAAATGCAGGATCGCGACGCCCGTGACAGCGGTCGTGCGGTCGCGCCGCTAAAAGCGGCGGAAGATGCGCTCACGATGGATACCACCGATCTTTCGCCCGATGAGGTGTTTGATCGGGCGCTTTCTTATATCGCGGCGCGGCTGGAATAGTTCGGTCGACGGATACGGGTTCCGCCGCCCGCCGCGAGTTTGAGAGCAAATGCCGGCTTGGATTAAGGCCGAGGCGGTGATGTGAAATGTTTGTTGGACAGGAGAACAGATGACAACGCAAATGGCCGAGGAGCAAGCGCCGAGCAAAGAAAATTTTGCTGAACTGCTCGACGAATTTGTCGGCGACAGTGCAAATTTCGAAGGCCGCCTGATCAAGGGCACGGTGCTTTCCATCGATAACGACGCGGCGCTTATTGATGTCGGACTGAAAGTAGAAGGACGCGTGCCGCTCAAAGAGTTCTCGGTGCCGGGTCAACCGATCGAGCTCAAGGTCGGTGATGAGGTCGAAGTTTTCATCGAACGTATCGAAAACCGGCGTGGCGAAGCCGTCCTCAGCCGCGAACGTGCGCGCCGCGAAGAGGCCTGGGAAAAGCTCGAAAAAGCCTATCAGGACGGCGAGCGCGTCGAAGGGGTCATCTTCGGCCGGGTCAAGGGCGGATTCACCGTCGATCTTGACGGCGCCGTGGCGTTCCTGCCGGGCAGCCAGGTGGATATCCGCCCGGTGCGTGATATTGCACCGCTGATCGGCACCGATCAGCCGTTCCAAATTCTGAAAATGGACCGCCGGCGCGGCAACATCGTGGTCTCGCGCCGCGCCGTTTTGGAAGACACTCGCGCCGAGCAGCGCAACGAACTGATCGCCAATCTGCACGAAGGCCAGGTGCTCGAAGGCATCGTCAAGAACATCACCGATTATGGCGCCTTCGTCGATTTGGGCGGCGTCGACGGTCTGCTGCATGTCACCGACATTGCGTGGCGCCGGGTCAACCATCCGACCGATGCCCTGCAGATCGGCGAGAGCGTCAAAGTTCAGGTGATTCGCTTCAATTCGGAGACCCAGCGTATTTCCCTCGGCATGAAGCAGCTCGAAGCCGACCCATGGGAAGGTGTTGGCGCGAAATATCCGATCGGCGCCAAATATACCGGCCGGGTGACGAACATCACCGATTACGGCGCTTTCGTCGAGCTTGAGCCCGGCGTCGAGGGGCTGGTCCATGTCTCGGAAATGAGCTGGACCAAGAAAAACATCCATCCCGGTAAGATCGTCTCGACGAGCCAGGAAGTCGAAGTGATGGTGCTCGACGTCGATCCGGACAAACGCCGTATCAGCCTCGGCCTTAAACAATGCCTGGCCAACCCGTGGACGACCTTCGAGGAGGAAAATCCGGAAGGCACCGTTCTTGAGGGCGAGATCAAGAACATCACCGAGTTTGGCCTGTTCGTGGAATTGTTGGGCGAAATATTCGGCATGGTTCATTTGTCCGATATCAGTTGGGCGTTGCCCGGCGAAACCGCGATCCAGAGCTACAACAAGGGCGACCAGGTCAAGGTTAAGGTCCTCACCATCGATATCGAGAAGGAACGCATCGGACTCGGCATCAAGCAATTGGATGACGATCCGTTCCAGGTTGCCCATTCGAAGCGCGGACAGGCGGTCACCTGTACGGTCACTGCGTTGCATGACCAGGGCGTCGACGTGGAAGTGCTTGATGGCCTCACCGGATTCGTGCGGCGCTCCGATTTGGCGCGCGATCGCAATGAGCAGCGCCCCGACCGTTTTGCCGTCGGCGATAAGTTCGACGCCAAGCTGATGCAAATCGATCGCGGTGGGCGGCGGATTACGCTCTCCATCAAGGCGCTCGAAGTCGAGGAAGAGAAACAGGCGGTCGAGGAATATGGCTCGACCGATTCCGGCGCCAGCCTGGGCGATATCCTCGGTGCGGCGATCAGCCGGAAACAGGAACAGGAAGCGAGCGCCAGCCAATCTCAAGATGCCGGCGCCGCCGAGGCGGAAGCCGCGGTTCCGGAGCCGGAAGCTGAAAGCGAGGCGGAGGCTGCTCCGGCGGACGATGCGGAAGAAGCGGCGGCTGAGCCAGAGGCAGAGGCTGAAAAGGCGGACGAAGCGCCGGCGGAAGAAGCCGAGGCGACGGATGAATCCGAGGCGGAAGAGGCCGAAACAACGGACGACTCCGAAGCGGAAGAGGCCGAGGCGGCGGATGACGGCGAAGAGGACAAGAAGGGCTCTTAAACCCGGTGCCGCCGACCGGCGCGGCGCAGACCTGCAAATCGACCGGCAACTCGGAGCGTGAGCGGCTGGATGAAGCTTGATCCGGATAGAATGCTCGATCGCCGGCGCCTCAAACGGGGCGTTGCGGTTTGGCGCGGTTTGGCAATCGTCGCGGTCATCGCACTTATTGTCGTCGCCATCGGCCGATTTGCCCTGGATGGCCCGGCCGGCGGCGATTATATCGCCCGACTATGGGTTACGGGATTGATCACCGACGATCCCGGACGCGCCGAACTGTTAGCGGAGATCGCCGAGGATAGCGATATCGAAGCCCTAATCGTGCGCATCAACTCGCCCGGCGGCACCATGGCCGGGAGCGAGGCGCTGTTCCTTTCCTTGCGCACCGTCGCGGCGCAAAAACCGGTCGTCGCCGTGATGGACAGCACCGCCGCGTCCGGCGGCTATATGGCTGCACTTGCCGCCGAGCACATCGTTGCGCGCAATTCCACCGTCACCGGCTCGATCGGCGTCATCCTGCAGACCGCCGATGTCACCCAAATGCTGGCCGATCTCGGCGTTGCGACCGAAGCCATCAAAAGCGCGCCGTTGAAAGGCGTGCCGTCGCCGTTTGAGCGATTGGATGAAAGCGGCCGCGCCGCAAGCCAGGCGCTGGTCGACGATATGTACGATCTTTTTGTCACCATGGTGGCCGAGCGCCGCGGCCTGGAGCCGGCGGCAGCGGCAGCGTTGGCCGATGGCCGCGTGTTTACCGGCCGCCAGGCGGTGGCGAACGGGCTGGTCGACGAAATCGGCGGCGAACCGGAAGTCTTGGCCTGGCTAGAAAGCAAGCACGGCGTCTCGTCTTCGCTGCCGCGCTACGATTTGAACGCGGAAGAGACGGAAGATTTTGTCGAGCGCCTGGTGTCGTCGGTTGGCGGCAGCGTGTTGCCGCGCCGTCTGATGCTTGACGGCCTTCTCGCTGTTTGGCACCCTGGGATCGGCCGCGAGTAGAAAAAACTCAAGTAAATTGATAACTTGCTCGTACGCGGCGGAAATGAGACGGCGATCGGGGGAGCGGAATCATGACCAAATCTGAACTCATTCAGCGGCTCGCGGAGATGTATCCCGATCCGCGTCTCTATCACCGCGATTTCGAGCGCGTGGTGAATAAGGTGTTCGAGGAAATCAGCAACGCATTGGCGCGCGGCGACCGTGTGGAGTTGCGCGGTTTTGGCGCCTTCTCGGTGCGCGCGCGCGGCGAGCGGGTGGGGCGCAATCCGCGCACCGGCGAATCGGTCAATGTGGCGAAAAAGCATCTGCCGTTTTTCAAGACCGGCAAGGAATTGCGCGAGCGCATCAATCAGAACTAACCGCGCCGCTGAGGAATAGGGCGTGAGATTTATCGGTTGGATTATCGCGGTTCCGGTGGCGTTTATTGTCATCGCCTTTGCGATCGCCAACCGCACGCCGGTCGGCGTTCATTTCGACCCATTGCCGTATGAGCTGGATATACCGCTGTGGGCCGCGGTTATCGGAGCGCTTGCGGTCGGCTTTCTCCTGGGCGCCTTGATCCGATGGCTGTTCGATCATCGTTGGCGTGCCGAGGCGCGCAAAGGCAAGCGCCATGTGCGCGCCCTGGAACGCGAAATATCCTCTCTCCGCCAGCGCTTGGACAGTGCGCCGGCTGGCGCCGGCGAGGCCGGCAATACGGATGTCGAGCGAAATCGTATTGCGCCGCCGCGCGACGTCGCCTGAGCTGGAGACGGAGCGCTAAGGTTCGGCGCCACGCGAAGTGCTTGACGCCGGGCGCCGGATCGCCGAATAAGCGCCCAGCGCGCGAGCGCGTATTAACGACAGAAACGGAATTTGGCATGGCCCAAAACGGCCTCAGCGCAAAGATTTGCGGATTGAGCGACGGCGATGCCGTCGCCGCGGCGGTGACCGGCGGCGCGCGCTTCGTCGGTTTCGTATTCTATCCGCCGTCGCCGCGCAGCGTGTCGCCGGAAAAAGCCGGCGAACTCGCCCGCGAGGTGCCGGCGGAAATATTCCGCGTTGGCGTGTTCGTCGATCCCGACGATGCGTTGCTCGACGCTGTCTTCGCTAACCTGCAACTGGATTATGTGCAGTTGCACGGTAGCGAAAGTGCGGCGCGCGCTGCTGAAATCAAGGCGCGGACCGGCGCCGGCATCATCAAGGCGATCAAAGTTGCGGCACCGGGCGATGTCGCCGCGGCCGAGCCCTATTACGCCGTGGCCGACCGGATTTTGTTCGACGCCAAGGCGCCCAAGACCCTCGAAGGCGCGCTACCGGGCGGCAATGCGCTCGCATTCGATTGGCGCATGCTGGCCGAACAAGCGGCGCCCGCCGGCGGTTTGCCCTGGCTCCTGTCTGGCGGGCTCAATATCGACAACCTGGCCAATGCGGTTAGGATATCGGGGGCCCGATCGGTTGACGTCTCGTCCGGCGTCGAATCGGTGCCGGGCAAGAAGAATCCCGAGCTGGTGCGCCGTTTTCTCGCCCTCAGCGCCACGCTCTGAAGCGGACGGATCGAAACTCGGAAATAACATGAACACAGCCAACACCTACCGCGCCGGACCGGACGCGGACGGCCATTTCGGCACTTTCGGCGGGCGCTATGTCGCCGAGACGTTGATGCCGCTTATTCTCGACCTCGAAGCCGCCTACGGCGCAGCGAAAACCGACGCGGCGTTTGCCGACGAGATGGACTATTGGCTGAAGCATTATGTCGGCCGGCCGAGCCCGCTTTATTTTGCCCGGCGTCTCAGTGCCCACTGGGGCGGTGCGAAAGTCTATTTCAAGCGCGACGAGCTCAATCACACCGGCGCCCATAAGATCAACAATTGCATCGGCCAGATCCTGTTGGCCCAGCGCATGGGAAAGACGCGCATCATCGCCGAAACCGGCGCCGGCCAGCACGGCGTCGCCACCGCGACCGTGTGCGCGCTCTTCGATCTGCCGTGCACGGTCTATATGGGCGAGGTCGATATCGAGCGGCAGAAACCCAATGTCTTTCGCATGAAGCTGCTCGGCGCGGAGGTGGTGCCGGTGACGTCCGGCTCGAAGACGTTGAAGGACGCGATGAACGAAGCGCTCCGCGATTGGGTCACCAATGTCGATTCGACCTATTATTTGATCGGTACCGTGGCCGGGCCGCATCCCTATCCGGAAATGGTGCGCGATTTTCAATCCATCATCGGCGAAGAGGTGCGCGAGCAGATTACCGAAGCCGAAGGCCGCATGCCCGATACGCTGGTCGCCTGTGTCGGCGGCGGTTCCAATGCGATCGGCCTGTTTTACCCCTTTCTCGACGACCCGGAGATCTCGATGATCGGCGTGGAAGCTGCCGGGCATGGCATCGAATCGGGCCAGCATGCGGCCTCGCTGAGCGCCGGCAGCCCGGGCGTTCTGCACGGCAACCGCACCTATCTTCTGCAAGACGAACATGGCCAGATCACCGAGGCCCATTCGATTTCCGCCGGC